>JBGPNR010000116.1:0-6353 GCA_041487635.1 Candidatus Udaeobacter sp.
GTCCATATAGTGCGTTGTAACGAAAATCGTCTTTCCCTCGTTGCTTAGATCGTAAAGCAGATTCCAGATTTGCTGCCGATGCACCGGGTCGAGCCCGCGCGTGGGCTCATCAAGAAACAGGACCGAAGGATTGTGCACGAGGGCGCAACCGATCGCCAATAACTGGCGCATTCCACCAGACAAATTGTCGGCAGTCGTGCTCCTTTTCTCTTCCAGATCAATTCCGTGAAGTAAGTGGTCGATTCGCTCCTCCAGTTGAGCGCCCGGCACGTTATAGGCGCCCGCGAAAAAGCGAAAATTTTCCAGGACCGTGAGGTCGCGATACAAGCTAAAGCTTTGAGGGACGTAGCCGAACTTGGTGCGCACTTTTTGCCGCTCTTTCCATGTGTCTACTCCTTCGATGGTCGCACGCCCGCTGGTTGGATGCGTGAGGCCACATAACATTCGCATGGTGGTCGTTTTACCGGCTCCATTCGGCCCGAGAAAACCAAAGATCGTGCCCGCCTCGATTGTCAAAGAGAGGTTCTGCACGGCATGGACGTTACCGTAGCTTTTGCTCAAATGATGAAGGGCGATGACTGAGTCATTCATCTCGATCTTTATTGCGGTGATGATTTAGATTTGCAACCATGGCTCATTGGCCAACAGGTTATCTGTCATGAACGTTGAAATCATTGTACGAATTCGATGCTTGCCCCCAGGCTTGGTTGCCTTGGCCGGTGTTGTCTCTTTGATATTGATTGCCGGCCCTAGAAGCGCGTGCGCCGATCCTGTATCCGAACTCGCTTCGTTCTCAATCTTCGACAAAGTCGATCTGGCGCAACTGGCAAAGAGCGACGTGAAAACCGCGCACGGCCTGCCGATGAAGAATTCGCGTTTTCTTGCCGTTCAGAGCTGCTATGTCGCGCCCGGCTCGCCTGCGCAGCAAATGGAGGCGCTGCGCCGGTGGAACCCGGCAAAATATCGCGAACTGAAGGTGTTCCTGCACTCTGATCTGCCATCAAACCCGGGGCCGGCTAGTTTTGAGGGACTAAAGAACGCGCCGGGCAACGCCTCCGTGCGTTCGCTCGTGACCGCGACGCAGAAACTCAGTCCGGAGCTCCAGATCAGCAAGGAGGAAGCAAAGCGGTTTTCTGCTGCGACTGGAGCAGGTGGCGGAGGCGTTATACCTCCAGCAGTCGTGGCGTTCTGGACGGATGTGCTGACCGCGCGAACGAAAAGCTTTGTATCCGGCGGAATGGCGGCAGAACCGCCGTACGATCATGCCGGTCCGTCTGTTCGTGCGAGTGATGAAGTGAATGGTTTATTGCGCGAGCAAGGAAAGATTCGCCAGCAGTTCTCGGGACTGCTTGGAGCCACGGCTATTGGACGCGGCGCTGGTTCGCTGCCAGCCGAGGTTTACTGGGAACTTCTCGACGCGAATGATCAGGGCGTTGTGACGTTGGGCGCGTCTTACAACCGCGGCGGAGCAGGCGGCACTCATCAATCCGCCGACGTCCTTTACTATGCCAGCGGCGGTTATTATGTCGCACTCACGCTTCATCAGCTGTGGCCTGTTACAGTCGATGGAAAACCTTCCACCCTAGTCTGGCGCGGCGACATGATTTCGTCGGCCGAGCTGGGATCGCTGCATGGCGTCGAACGGCTGGGCTCGGAATCAGTGATGATGAAAAATATCACCAAAGCTGTTACGGCGTTTCGCCGCAACACCAGCGGGGGCCGGTGAACGAATTAAAATGTCCGTGGTGCGATCGCTTTTTTTGATCTTAGCCGCGCTGATTTTCTTTGTCAGGACGGCGCTTTCCCAGGAAAGCAACGGGTTCTGGCCACTCACGGGCGAGTTTTCTGCCGACGTCACGTATGTTGGCGAAGGTGATGTCGAACGTGGAGGAAAACACGTCAACGACTTTGATGAAATCTATTCGGATATCCAGCTCGTGTTAACGCCGCGGATCAAACTTGGCGTTCTCCGATTAGGCGCAGAATGGGAGCGGTTCTCATTTGGCCTTCCAAAGGGCGCCGCCCTGCCCAATACATTGCAGTCCTTCAGCACGATTATCGGAATCGATACGCAGTTGTCCGATTCCATTCTCATCAGAGCGCAAATTCAGCCTGGCCTGTACAATTCAGGCCTCGGTCATTTGTTTTGGGATGATTTCAACATGCCCTTCGTCATCGGCGGCACGTACATTTTCAGTCCTAACCTGCAGCTTATCCTCGGCCTGAGCGTCGACGTGGAACGGAATTACCCGGTGATTCCTGCCGCAGGTGTTCGCTGGAAAATAGGGCCACACTGGTTACTTGATGCCGTCCTGCCAACGCCGCGTCTGCAATATGAGATGACTCGCAATGTGTCACTTTATGCGGGAGCAACCATCACGGAGGCGACTTTCCGGACTGACGACGAGTTTGGCGACTCGCATGGAATTCCGCGCCTCAACCACGCAGTCGTGACGTACAGCGAGATTCGGACCGGAGCAGGTTTTGACTGGAAGATTTCGCCGATTGTGACGTTCACGGGTGAGGTCGGCTACCAACCATACCGGGACTTCGATTTCTATCGCGCTGAAGTGCGCTATCACCAGGACGGTGGAGCTCCGTACGGAACCCTTTCGCTGCACGGCGCATTCTGATTGTAGCCGGCATCGTTGATGCCGGCCCGGGGTCACCGACCCCGGCTACAACACGCTTCAGCGCAACGTCCTGTCCAGCGTCCCGATCCTGCGCGTCTCCGGCCAGCGCAATGCAACGCCAACCACGACGAGAATCGTTCCGATTCCTCCCGCGACGACCGAAATCACCGGGCCAAACAGCGCAGCCGTCAACCCAGATTCCAGCGCGCCGAACTCGTTCGAGGTACCGATGAAAATATTGTTCACGGATGAGACGCGTCCCCGCATTTCATCCGGCGTGACGAGTTGCACGATCGAGCCGCGAATGATCACGCTCACGCTATCAAACGCGCCGATGAGAAAAAGGACGCCAAGCGATAACCAGAATGCTTTCGACAACCCAAACAGGATCGTCGCGATACCAAACCCGGTGACGCACCAGAGCAAAGTTTTGCCTGCGTGTTTCATCGGCCGCAAATGCGCGACAATCAAAGCCGTCGCCAAGGCGCCAATCGCCGGCATCGCCCGCATCCAGCCAAGGCCGACCGGGCCGCAGTGGAGGATTTGATCGGCAAAGATCGGCATCAGTGCCGTCGCGCCGCCGAGTAGGACCGCAAACAAATCCAGTGTGATCGTTGCCAGGATAACTTTTCTGCTAAAGACGAATCGGAGACCGGCGAGTAGACTTTTCCAGGTACTTGCCTCGCTTTGATCCAGCCTTTGCCTGCTGCCGCGGATCGGAATGACCAGAAGGAAGAATGCAGACGCGAAAAGTGCATCCAATAGATATACAAACGGGAAGCCGACATACGCGACCAGCAATCCGCTCAGAGCCGGCCCCGCGACCGATCCAATTTGAAAAATGGTGTTGTTCCACGTGACCGCGTTTGCAAAGGCATCACGAGGAACCAAGGTCGGAAAAAATGAACTGCGCGCCGCCCAACTGAACGTGCGCGCCACCGCTGCGATGAAAAGAAGCAGATAAATCAACGGAATGGATGCGTCGTCGAAATGGAACGCAGGATGATGGCGCTCGAAAATTGCAGCAATGCCCGCCAGCACGCGATTGCCTCCGCGCAACAGTGGAATTGAAGGAATCGAAAGGTGCTTCCAGGAAACAATCGCCAGCGCGGCCGATGCAAGTGCGCTGAAGATCTGGGACACCAGAATGATGTGTTTTCGACTGAATCGATCCGCTAAATGACCCGCGGGCAGGGACAGCGTCACCACAGGGACAGCGATGACCAAGCCAACGAGGCCTAGCGCAGTCGCCGAATGAGTCAGCCCATAAATCTCCCATTCCACCGCCACAGCGAGCATCAAACGGCCGGTGATCGAAAGCAGATTGCCAGCCGTAAACAGGCTGAAATCCCCGAAACGGAAGGCTGCATACGGATCATGCGATCGCGGCTCGCTTTCGATTGGCAGAGGAATGGCTGAACGCTGCGGGTCCGGCGATCGATAAGAGCTTGGATCGATTGGGTCGGGCATGCTCGAGCCCAGCTACTTGTTAAGAAAGCGTGATAGTTTCTGTGCCGCTCGCATTCAAGTAGCTGGGCGCATGAGATTGTAGATTGAGCGGCCAGCGTCGCAACACCCCGTGCGCCGCTTCTCTCTCTGTCATTCCGACCGAAGTGGAGAACGGAGCGGCTGGGGAAGCCGCGACATAGACGGGAAGGCCGGAAGCTGAGGGAACGGGAGGTGAGCGAATCAAATCTCTTATTTTCATGATCAAAAATATTTAGAGATGTCTCGACTCGGCTCGACATGACAAACAGCAGGCTTGCGTTTGGCGCGGATTTTTGGTTCGATCGCCATGTGAGCCCCGCTGCGGACGATGTGACGTCATTGACCGCGATCGACGGAACTACTCATCGCGGCACGGCGTTTACTACCACGCACTGGAGCGTCGTACTGGCGGCCCAAGGTCCATCACCAGCTGCACAAGCGGCACTCGAAAAACTTTGTCGCACGTATTGGCGACCGATTTACGGTTTCGTAAGACGACAGGGCATCGGACCGGAAGAGGCTAAAGACCTCACTCAAGGTTTTTTTGCACTGTTGCTGGAGCGCCGGGATTTCGATGCTGTCCGCAAAGAGAAAGGCCGTTTGCGTTCTTATCTGCTTACGTCGCTGAAACATTTCCTATCGAACGAGCGCAGCCGGGCGATGGCAATTAAACGGGGCGCAGGCCAGCGGCTAATTCCATTGGAGGATTTTCATGAGCGCGAGCGCGTCGGTTTTGAACCGTCAGAGACCTTGGCTGCAGATCAAATTTACGAGCGCCGTTGGGCGTTGAGCGTGCTTGATCAGGTACTGGCACGACTGCGGGACGAGTATCGCGCGGCCGACAATGTCCAGTTGTTTGATCGGTTACAGAAATCGTTCACCAACGAAGCGGATCAGCCTACGACGGCGGCCACGGCGCACGAACTCGGGATGACCGAGAGCGCAGTGAGGCAAGCATCCTATCGATTGCGTCAGCGTTACCGTCAGCTCTTGCGCGAAGAAATCGCCCATACGGTAATGCTTCCTGGGGACATTGAGGATGAACTGCGCCACCTGGTTGCTGTGCTGCGGGCGTAAAGACACGAATTGCACGAATTGTCACAAATTCATGAGCACGCTGCGGAACCTGATCCATTCGTGTCCATGCGTGAGATCCGTGTCTCATATTGGTGTAAATTCGTGAAATTAGTGTCTGAATGAAGACTGCCACCACCGCTTGCGGAAGGTGCGGAGCGAAAATCTCCGCTGACGCAACACGCGAAGTTTGCCCGGCCTGCCTCTTAGAGATGGGCCTGGACCTGCTCGATGACGAAGCTGTAGCCGGGGTCGTTGACCCCGGCCGATCGGCATCACCGATGCCGGCTACAGCGCGGCGCGCAAACATGCTCGGCGACTTCGGCGATTATGAGCTGCTGGAGGAAATCGGCCGAGGCGGTCAGGGGGTGGTTTATCGCGCCCATCAGAAAAGTCTCAATCGTACTGTCGCACTTAAGGTGATCGGCCTCGGCCCCTGGACCACCGAAGCGCACTTGAAGCGCTTTCGCTGGGAAGCGGAAGCTGCTGCCAGCCTCGAACATCCTTGCATTGTTCCCATCTACGAAGTCGGCGAGCGCGATGGCCAGTGTTACTTCAGCATGAAGTTGGTCGAAGGCGGCCAGCTTGACGAAGTAGTGAGACGCGAGCCGATGCCGATCCGGCAATCGGCGGAATTAATCGCGAAAATAGCGCGCACTGTGCACTACGCGCACGAACACGGCATTCTGCACCGTGATATCAAGCCAGGGAACATTTTGCTCGATAAAAACGGTGAACCGCACCTGACTGATTTTGGCCTTGCCCGATTAGTGGAAGCTGAGAGCACGGTTACGGGCACACTGGAATTACTGGGCACACCGAGTTACATGGCGCCCGAACAAGCTGCCGGTGGAACCACGAAGGTTAGTAAGGCCACAGATGTCTATGGACTCGGCGCGGTCCTTTACCAATTACTGACTGGCCATCCGCCTTTTGCTGGCGGTACAACCTATGAGACGATCAAGTTGCTGCTCGATACTGAGCCGCGACCACCGCGTCTGTTAAATCCAAAAATAGATCGCGATCTCTCAACAATCTGTCTCAAGTGTCTGGAGAAAGATCCAAAGCGCCGCTACTCCTCCGCTTTGGCAGCTGCCGAAGATTTGGAACACTGGCTAAAGCACGAGCCAATCTTAGCCCGACACACAGGAATCTTCA
>JBGPNR010000117.1:0-6338 GCA_041487635.1 Candidatus Udaeobacter sp.
CATTCCTCCGACATATCAACCCTGACGACGAGGAAACGTTTGTCGTCACGGAAGGAAACATTGTAACGCGGCCGATATTCCTTGATCAGTTTTCCCTCAAGCAAAACCGATTCCGCATCGCTGCGAACGGTATGCGTCTCAAAATCCCACGTCGCCTCGAGCATGGCGCGCGTTTTCAAATCGGCCTGTGCCAATTTAGACGGCAGGAAGTATGAACTTACCCGTTTCCGCAGGTCGCGCGCCTTACCGACGTAAATGACGCGGTTGAACCGGTCGCGCATCAAGTACACGCCAGGCTTGTGCGGCACTTCGTGCACTTTCTTTTGCAAATCCGGTTTCTGTTTTCTCGATGCAGCCATGCGGCTGCAAATTTAGGTGAAATGCAGCAAACTGGAACCCCGGGCGTTGGACTAGAGTAGCGCATGCTTCCGGCTTGCGAAATAGCGAGCTTACGGACCGCGAGCTAAAACGCTCGCGATAAGTCGGACTTAAAACGAAAACGATAGCCGCTGTAGCCACGGCCCTGTGGGCCGTCTCAATGGTCTGAACAGCAGCGCCGAGCTGGACCGGCCACAGGCCGGTGGCTACAAATTTCAAATCGTGCCTAAAACAAGCGTCCGCGAATTTCCGCAGACGCTTGTGATTTCTTTGCAGTAACGACTTTTCTCTAAGGTCTGGTCGTTGTGGTGGTAGTCGTTTCCTCGTGCTTGATTACCGCGGGCGGCTGGCTCAGCACAACTTTCCGCACAACGACCCGGTCGCCCACAGTTGAATAATAGATGGTCGCCGGCAGGTCTGGACGAATGGCCGACCAATTTACAACCCGACCTTCCGGGTCTAGAACGGTCGTGTCCTTCGTGTAGTAGTAACGGACGGGGGCCGCATTTGCCGCTGTTCGGAATGTAAAGTAATCCGAATCCGGCGTATAGGTCACGATATTGCCCGCAGAGCTGGTCGTTGTCTGCTGAGTTGTCGTCGTGCCTGTCACAGGATCAGTGCTGGTCGTGGTCGTTGTTGTCTGCTGCGCGAGTGCTAATCCAACGGCAACTGCGCAGATCGCTACGGCTGCCAATATTTTCTTCAATCCAGTTTGTTTCATGTTTGTCCCTCTGCTTTCATTAAACGGATGTTCTGCATCATGTATGTCCCCGGCGCCTCAACACCGGAGTTTTTTCAGGTTCGCCCTGATATCGTAAATTCCGTCTCGCGTGGTCGTGTCCGGGGGCCTAACAGACGTTGTAGCCACGGCGCTGTGTCGCCGTGTTGCCCAAGGCGATGTCGCCAGAGCGCCTCGACACAGCGAGGCGGCTACACCACCTGTGAATAGCTCTTAGAGTAGTGTGATCTTTATGCAGGCTTTACCGGGTTTCCGTGATTTCCTTCCCGAGGACTGCGCGAAACGCAATTACATCTTTGCGCGCTGGCGCGAAGTTGCCTGCCGTTATGGGTTTGCAGAGTGGGAAGGCCCCGTGCTCGAGGTCACCGAGCTCTACAAAAAAAAGAGCGGCGCAGAAATTGTCGATCAGCTTTTCAATTTTACGGACAAAGGCGAGCGCGAAGTCGCGCTGCGGCCAGAACTCACACCCACACTTGCTCGGGTGATCGCTGCGCACGAACGCGAATTCAAGAAACCGCTCAAATGGTTTTCCATTGGGCAATTCTTCCGGTACGAAAAACAACAGCGCGGTCGCCTCCGAGAGCATTTTCAGTTAAATTGCGACATCATCGGCGAATCGGATCTCGCGGCAGATATCGAGTTGGTCGCGCTCTGCATTGACATTCTGCGTGCATTCGGATTCACGGAAAAGGATTTCGTCGTCCGAATCAGCGACCGGGAATTTTGGACCGATTTTCTGCGCGAAAAAGATGTGCCGACAGATCGCTGGGACGAATTCCTGCAGAGTATTGACAAATTCGGGCGCGAGCCACGTGAAAAGACAGCTGAGAAACTTGGCAAACTCGCCGACGATGTCTTTGCGACTCTAAAAAGCGGCGGAAAAAGCGAGAAGCTTAGCAAACTGGTCGACGCTCTGCGCGGCCGCGGCCTGGCAGATTTTGTAGCAATCGATATCGGCATCGTTCGCGGGCTTGCTTACTACACCGGCATCGTGTTTGAGGTGTTCGACCGCGCCGGAAAATTTCGCGCCATCGCCGGCGGCGGCCGTTACGACAACTTAATCGCGCAACTTAGCGACGGCGCCGTTTCAATGCCCGCGCTCGGTTTCGCCATGGGCGATGTCGTGCTCGGCGAATTGATCAACGAAATCCCGCGAGCCAGCGAAGCGATGCAGAAAGCAATCGCGAACGACAGGAAAATCGACATCTACATTGTGATCGCGAAGGAAGAACGCCGCGCCGACGCGCTCAGGCAAATTCAGCACCTCCGCGACCGCGGCTACCGCGTCGATTACCCGCTGACGAGCGAAAAGGTCGGCAAGCAATTTCAAACCGCCGAGCAGTTAGGCGCACGCGTTGCGGTGTTGTTCGGAGACGAATGGCCACAGGTTAAAATAAAAGACATGACCACCGGCGAGCAGCAGCTCGTCACAAAAGACGACTTTACATCACGCGTGGAATCTATCCTGCGCTAGGCCGCGCAGCTCTGGGGAGCACAGGCTGCCAGCCTGTCGTGGTCGGCAGCTTGCCGACCAGTTACAGCGCGTTGCAAATCCCTACCGAGCGGCAGGTTGAAAAGAGCTTTTCGGCAGGTTGCCTAAAAGAACAGGCTGGCAGCCTGTGCTCCCCAGAAGCTAATCGCTTGCGCGGCTGTCCACTTCGCCCAGAGTGAGGCCGTATTCTCGGCATCGCATGTACCGCACGCACAATTGCAATTCACTTCGCAAGACAGACATCGGCAAGGAGGTCACGCTTGCGGGCTGGGTAAATGTCACGCGCGATCATGGCGGCGTCATTTTCATTGATCTGCGTGACCGCGAAGGGTTGACGCAGGTTGTTTTTCGGCCCGAGGAAAATACGCAGCTTGCGAAGCAGGCGCATACATTGCGAAGCGAAGACGTAATTCAGGTTTCAGGTCGCGTTGCTGCGCGCCTGCCGGGCACAGAAAACCCGAACCTCGCCACTGGAGATATCGAAATCATTCCGAGCGACCTGAAGATTTTGAATCGCGCCGACACACTGCCGTTCCCGCTCGACGCTGAGCCGCAGAACGAAGATTTGCGAATGACGCACCGGTATTTCGATCTCCGGCGACCACGTCTCGCACGTAATCTGCGCCTGCGTCACCGGGTCGCAAAGGCGACACGCGATTATCTAGACAGCCAAGGCTTTGTGGAAGTGGAAACGCCAATTCTTTCCAAGAGCACGCCAGAAGGCGCGCGTGATTTTTTGGTGCCGAGCAGGGTCATGCCGGGAAAGTTTTACGCGCTGCCGCAGGCTCCTCAGCAATACAAACAACTGCTGATGGTCGCAGGTGTGGAGAAGTATTTTCAGATCGCCAAATGTTTTCGTGACGAAGATTTGCGCGCCGACCGGCAACTGGAGTTTACCCAGATCGATATCGAAGCGTCGTTCGTAATGCCCGAGGACATTTTCATCGTTACGGAAGGAATGTTGGCGGCGATCTTCAAAGCGACGCGCAACATCGAGATCAAAACGCCTTTTGATCGCCTTACTTATCGCGAAGCAGTTAGCCGATATGGCAGCGATAAACCGGATCGCCGTTTTGGAATGGAGCTCGTTGATCTTGGAGAAATTTTTCGCGAAAGCAGTTTCAAGGTTTTTCGTAGCGCCCTCGATGCTGGCTGCGTGGTGAAAGCCGTCAACGCAAAAGGTTTTGCCGGAATCACGATTGGACAAGCCGACGAATTAACTGCGATCGCAAAACTGTACGGCGCGAAAGGACTCGCATTCATTAAGATCGAAAACGGGGAGTGGAAATCGCCCATTGTAAAATTTTTCTCTGAGGCCGAAAAGCAGGCGCTGCGATCGCAACTCAATATTGAGGAAGGCGACTGCGTCTTTTTCGCAGCAGACAAATGGGAGATCGCGTGTGAAGTGCTTGGCCGATTACGGTTGCGCATCGCCGAAATCCAAAAGCTCACCCCCGCTGCTGAAATCTGGGATTTCCTTTGGGTGACAGATTTTCCGCTATTCGAATGGAGTCCTGAGGAAAACAAGTGGAACGCCATGCATCATCCCTTTACCCGACCGAAAGCGGAAGACATGCCATTGTTTGAAGCAAAGAAATTCTCGGACGTTCGCGCCGAGGCCTACGACGTCGTGCTAAACGGCGTCGAAATCGGCGGCGGCAGCATGCGAATTTACGAGCCGGAGTTGCAGGACAAAATGTTCGAGACTCTCGGCATCAGCCCGGAAAACCGGCAAGCGCAGTTTGGCCATTTGCTGCGCGCGTTGCATCTTGGCGCGCCGCCGCATGGCGGAATCGCGCTCGGGCTCGATCGGCTAGTCATGCTCATCGCCGGCGAACAAAGCATCCGCGACGTGATAGCCTTCCCGAAAAACAATCGCGGCATGGACTTGATGTCGAATTCACCAGCGGAAGTTGATGCCCGACAGTTGCGCGACTTAGGGATGAGGCTCGCCGGCAACAAAAAGCACGGGTAAATTACCTGCACATTGCTCGGTGGCCGCTAACGTGAAGCGCGTTCAGCTGCTTCACTCTTCCCGCAAGAGTTTGGATGGATCGACGGCAAGCGCTCGCAGCGCTGGAATGGCGGAAGCTACAATGCCGAGCACCATCATCGTTAGCACAGCGCCGACCACGACCAGAGGATCTCGCGGGTTCGCTTGATACACAATCTGCCCCAGAAGCCGGCTCGCGAAGACGCCACACAGCAGCAGCCCCACTAACGATCCGGCCCCAAGCAGCACGATGGGCCGTCCCACCGCGGCGCTCATCACGTGCTTCGTGCGCGCGCCCAAAGCCACGCGGATGCCCAGCTCCTTCATCCGCCGGCTCACATTGTAGGCCGCCATGCCGAAGATCCCCGTCACTGCCAGCATCGCCGCAAGCAGCCCCATGACGCCAAGTGCTAATGTTACCGCGCGTGGCGCGAACAGCGCACCCGCCATCGCATCCGGCCAGCTCTGTACGGTGATCGGCGCATTCGGCTCCATTGCGCTGAGGATGCGTTCGAGCTCGGGCGCCATTTGGTTCGGCGCCCGGTACGACCGCACGACGAAAGTCGTGTGCCGCTGATCGCTTTGGGACAACGGCAGATAAACAACAGGCTCGGGCGACTCTTGCATCTCGTGGTACTTGCCGTTCTCCGCCACGCCCACCACTTCCCTCAAGTGGCCCAATATAATAAAGCGTTGTCCAATCGCCGGCGTGTCGCCCCATATTTTCTGCGCGAAGGTCTCGTTCACGATCGCCACATACGGCGTCTGTGCGGTGTCACGCCATGAGACATCCCGGCCACTAATGAGCCGGGTACGGGCAGCTTCGAAGTAGTCCGGAGATATCGTAAACCGGTACGGCGCCAGCACAGAATTGTTCAAGCTGAAGTCGGTCGTCCCTGGCGGGTAAACGGGAACGCCACGCAGACCGCCAGTGAAGGGCACTTTGCTCGTGGTCCCCGCCGCCGTCACCCCGGGGATGCTTCGCACAGCGTCGATCATCGCATTTGTTTTCTCCAGCGGGATGTTGCCTTCCACCTCATCCCAGTCCATTTCCGCCACCATCGCATCCTGCGGGTCGAAGCCGAGTGGAGCGTGCAGCATGCGCACCATACCGCGCACGGCGACGAGCGAGGCCATTACCAGTAGCGTGCAGATTATAATTTGTGCGCCTAACAACAAATCCCGCAAGGCCAACCGGCGCAGTGGAGTTGAATCCACCGGTCCGCTCTTCATCGCCTGCAATGGATTGCTCTGCCAGACTGTTCTCGCCGGAATCATTCCGAACAGCAGCCCGCTTGCGAGTGTTAAGATCAGGGCCGCCAGGTAGACACCCACATCGACACCCACTGGCAGATGGCTATAGGACGATTGCGCCAAGAAGCTCGGCAATGACCCCCGGTTCACACCAAGCAGCAGACTTGCGATTACCAGCCCCGCGGCGCCGCCCAGCATCGACAACACCATCGCCTCAGTAAGGAGTTGCCTAACGAGTCGCCACCGGCCCGCTCCCAACGCGACACGGACCGCCAGTTCCCGGCTGCGATCCGCCGCGCGCGCCGCAAACAGGCTGGCCAGATTGGCGCACGCCGCGACCAGCACTAGCAGAGCGAGCCCCGCCACGCTGTAAAGAGATCCGCGAATGACGTCACCATTGTCGCCGTAGAGTCCTGGACGGATCAATCGCAGCGGCACGCCGGTGTCTGTCTTTGGATACTCCTTGGCCAACTGCGCCGCGA
>JBGPNR010000118.1:0-6294 GCA_041487635.1 Candidatus Udaeobacter sp.
CGTGCATTCATAAGTTTCAAAGAAATGCCGGACGCTACTTGCTCAACAACTTCTTTTTCGCTGCCCCGAGTTCCTTGAGTTTTCCTTCATCCACTTTGGGATACGCCAGATCGAGTGAGTCGAGGGTTTCAATGACTGCCGTCGCAACGACAACACGCGTAAACCATTTGTTATCCGCCGGCACCACATACCACGGCGCCTCTTTCGTCGCGGTTTCACGAATCATTTCTTCGTACGCTTCCATGTAATCGTCCCAAAAATCGCGCTCATTGGCGTCATTGGACGAGAACTTCCAGTTTTTCAGCGATTCGCGATACAGCTTGCCGCCATACCGGACTCGAGCATGGTATACGCCGGTGGCGCGACACTGATACAGACCGGGAATGCGCTTGCTAACTTTGAGCCATTTTCTTATGCTTTTCGGGCGACTCTTGCGGAAACAAGGTTTTCTCCTAACGAATCTGCATTGATCGGGCCGCGTTTCAGCGACGCGAGCCTCGTGACTGCCGCTAATCACCGCGCGAGGGCTAGGAACGCTGGAAGGAGATCAGCGTTGACAGGCTTTTCGCGGCCAAGATTGTGACCAGCGGCGAATCGCAGGGACGCCTGCCCACTATTTACATTCGTGAATCCGAATCATCTCCTTCGCACTTTCAGGTTGCTTTGTGTCGCGCTTTGCCTCTCGGGTGGAGCGGCGCGCGCAGAAGACGCCGACGCTTTAATCGCTAAAGGCGATCAATTCGACAAACAACTCCAGGCCAAAGAGGCGCTCGAAAAGTATCTGCCTGCGAACAAGCTGGAACCGAACAACGTGAAGCTTCTCGTTTGTATTGCCCGGCAGTACCGCCATCTGATGAGCGACACGTCATCGAAACAAGAAAAGCTGCGGCTTGGAAACATTTCGCTCGAGTTCGCCAGTCGCGCTGCGACCCTCGCTCCGAATAATGCCGAAGCGCAGCTCTCGCCCGCGATCAGCCTTGGAAAAATGCTCCCCTTCATGGGCAGCAAGGATCAAATCAAAGCTTCGCCTCGGATCAAGGCGGCGGTGGACCGGACCATTCTCCTTGATCCCAACAACGACAACGCGTGGCACATTCTCGGCCGGTGGAATCGCGTGCTTGCAAATGTTAACGTGGTGAAACGGGTGCTGGCGAAGGCGCTTTATGGCGACTTGCCGGTAACGACCAACGAAGCGGCGGAGAAATGTCTCTTAAAAGCCATCGAAATTAACCCGAACCGACTCATGCATTACATCGAACTGGGCCGCATTTATGCGCAGATGGGACGGAAAGAAGAGGCGCGCAAGTACATTCAAAAGGGGATGGCAATGCCTGACAAAGAAAAGGATGACCCGGAGATGAAAGAGGTCGGAAAGCAAATCCTGCAAAAGCTGGGATGATGGGACGGGCGCGACGGCACTACGTCGTTTGCAAAGATGTTTCGGAGGCGGACCACTCAGGCATATCTGCCAAGCCGCCGCCCATGAATTGGTGGTGCCAAAGCTGTGTGGCGACGACCGCAGTGAGGCCCATTTCCACAGAGAGTCGAGGCAACGATCCGGACCGCATTTCACGAAAGCCTTTGCGCCAGCGCGTCACTTCGCTGACATCAAAGTAACCGGTGCGGCGCAGCGAATCTTCACTTAAAAGCTGCGCGACAAACCGCGGTTCCGGGTCCATGTGAAAACTGTCGAGTGGTGCGCGAAAGATAACTTTGCCGCGTCGAGCGATCGATTTCGGAATCCAGCGTTCCGCGAGCAGACGCAGTAAATACTTGTCGCGGAATCCACGCAGCTTCCAGCGCGGGTGCAATTTCGCGGTGAAATCAAATACCTCCTCATCCAGGAACGGGTAACGAACTTCGACCGAGGAGTGCATGGCCACGCGGTCGCCTTTGGCCTGTAACAGATGGCCCGCTAAAAGGACCCGCGCCGCGATCCAGATGCCGCGATTGAGCGGGGCCCAGCGTTTGGCTTTTTCGAGAGGAAATCCCAATTCGCCCCACGGATGGCTGTCGTTCATTACTTCGCGCATCTGCTCGGAGTAGAAACGCAGCTTCGAAATCGCGAGCAACCCATAGGAATCGATCCACGCGTTTTGACCGCCCACAGAACTTTCCACTCGCTCGCGCCATTCCGGCGGAAAATGCGGCACCTTATTCAGGCGCAGGTAACCCCGCCGTGCCCAATCGCTCAGATTCAATCCCGGCACGATGTCGAGAAACCCCATGAGCCGGGCGGCTTTGTACCATGGATAACCGACAAGCCATTCGTCCGCGCCTTCGCCAGTCAGCACGACTTTTTGACGATTGGCATGAACGCGCTCGGCAAGTTTGAGCAAGGCGCCGCAAGCGGTGTCGATCACCGGTGCTTCGGCAGCTTCAATGAGTTGGGGATAACTTTCTAGCGCTTCCTGATCGCCATAGTCTTGGACAATGGGTGGCTTCGCTCCGATGTGGCGCGCCGAGAGACTCGCTGCACTCAGTTCATCAAACTCCGGCTCATCCACCCGAACGGTGTAGGTGTTGATCGCTGGACCCTTCAAGCGACAGGCTAAGGCGAGGATCATGCTCGAATCCACACCACCGGAGAGATAGGATCCTACCGGCACATCCGCGCGCAGCCGTTCTTCAACGGCCTGCAAGAGCAATTGCTCGAATTCATTCACCAGCGCATTCGGATTGTTTCCCCATTCCTCTTCACCCTGCGCCGGAAAATCCATTTCCCAGTAGGCGCGTTCGGCAATGACCGGACTCGTGCCCGAACTTCCGGGCGCAATGCGTAGGCAGTGTCCTGGTGGCAGGAGTTGAACACCTTCGAAACAGGTCCTCGGTCCCGGCACGGCGGAGAAGGTGAACACGTGATCGAGTCCCCTGCGATCGGGTCGCGCTGGAACCATTCCTGACGCAAGCAGGCCTTTGATTTCGGAAGCAAAGAGCAGCCAGTCGCCCTGCCGGCTCCAGAAAAGTGGTGCGATACCGAAGCGGTCGCGGCCGAGATGGAGTTGTCGGTGCCGCGCATCCCACAGTGCTATGGCAAATTGGCCGCGCAGCCGCTCCCACATTCCTTCGTGATGATCTTCCCAAAGGTGCGGGATGATTTCCGTATCACAATGAGTGCGGAAGCGATGTCCTTGCCTAACGAGTTCTTCGCGTCGTTCGACATAATCGAATAACTCGCCATTGAAAACCACGAAAACGCTGCGGTCTTCGTTTGTCATCGGTTGCTGCCCATCAGCCAGATCGACAATACTCAATCGGCGCGAAGCAAGTGAGATTCCCGGTTGTTCGAGAAATCCTTCTTCATCCGGACCGCGATGGGTGATGGCACGCGCCATCCGTTGCACGACGCCTTCCGGCGCCGAACGTTGCCCGACCAAATCGATTATCCCCGCGATGCCACACATGATCTGGTTCGATTAATTAACGGACCTCACCACCGTTTCGCTTGGGCATATGAAAAATTTTCTGGAAGCATCCTGCTGCCAACATGGCAGAGGACGCCGGAGAAAAAAGTTTTGAAATGCGCGGCGAGCCACGCAGTTAAACAAAATAAAGCGAAGAAAAAATGGCCAGGGGACGTGTGTTGAGCATGTTAGAAACGAATTGATGTTGGATTAGTGAATGGTTTACCGTCCGTTAACGTCATATCCCCGCATCCGGATTGGCAGCTAACCTTGACATGCTCACAGGCAGCGCTAACCGTCCGCCCCTGCGGAGCAACTCATGCCCATGCAAAAAGAACGTATTGCGATCATTGGAGTCGGCTGCCGTTTTCCGGGCGGCGTGACTTCGAAGGACTCGCTGTGGAAACTTCTCGTCGAAGGCCGTGAAGGCGTCGTTGAGGTTCCATCCGATCGCTGGAATGTCGAGCGGTATTACGATGCGGAACCGGGCGTGGCTGGAAAATCGATCGCGCTTCGCGGCGGATTTATCGACGCAATCGATCAGTTTGATCCGCAATTTTTTGGGATTTCGCCGCGTGAGGCTCCCTACGTAGATCCGCAACATCGACTGCTGCTCGAAACTGCATGGGAAGCAATCGAAGACGCCGGACTCGTGCTCGATTTCGAAAAAGGAACCGATCTCGGAGTGTTTGTCGGCATTTCGCATAATGATTATCAGGGAATCCAAAGCACGAGTTTTGATCATTTCAGTATCGGACCTCATTCGCCGACCGGGAGCGCGCACAGCATTGCCGCAAACCGGATTTCGTATTGCTTGAATCTGCGCGGCCCGAGTGTCGCAATGGATACTGCGTGCTCGTCCGCGCTCACCGCAGTTCACGCGGCGTGCGAGCACATCTGGGCCGGGCGTGGAGACGTTGCCTTGGCGGGAGGCGTCACAGTGATGATTTCGCCGGGCGGGTTTATCGGGTTTTCGCAGGCTGCGATGCTTTCGCCCGAAGGCCGGTGCGCCGCCTTTGATGCATCCGCCAGCGGATTTGTGCGTGGCGAAGGTGCGGGCATGGTCCTGCTCAAGCGACTTTCGCGGGCCATCGAGGATGGCGATCCGATTCAGGGCGTGGTTTTAGGAACGTCGATCAATCAAGACGGACATACGAACGGCATCTCACTGCCCAGCCCTGAAGCGCAAACGCGATTGGTGCAAGATGCGTGCAAAGACGCGGGAATTGCGCCGGAGGAAATTGGATTCGTCGAAGCGCACGGAACTGGAACAGCGGTTGGCGATCCGATCGAGGCGCATGCACTCGCGGAAGCTCTCTGCGCTAATCGATCCGCGCCGCTGCCGATTGGTTCGATCAAAACTAACCTTGGCCATTTGGAAACTGCCGCGGGCGTCGCCGGACTTCTCAAAGCGATGCTCGTTCTGAAGCACGGACAAATCCCGCCCAGTCTTCATTTTTCGACGCCGAATCCGCACATTGATTTTGAAAAACTAAAGCTGCGCGTTCCGACGGAGCTCGAGCATTTTCCGAATGGAACGGCCGAGCGCGTTGCGGGCGTAAACTCATTCGGTTTCGGCGGAGCGAATGCTCACGTTATTCTGGCTGAACCGCCACCACATCAGCCGCAAAAACCTGCGACCGTTCCGGAAAATCGGCCGTGGCCGGTGATGCTTTCCGCGCGTTCGGAAGCATCGCTCCGAACTTCAGCGGCGAATCTGAGCGCATGGGTGAAGGAACATGCTTATGCCAATGGCAGCTCGCCTGTTCTGCCGGATCTTACTTACACACTGGGAGTCCGGCGGAACCATCACCCGCATCGCCTGACTCTCGTCGCTTCTGATTGGGCTGAACTGAGCGAAGAATTCGATGCCTTCGCGAAAAAAGAAGAAGGCCCTAAAGTACGCGCGACTTTCACACCGCGTCTGGAACACGCGCCGCGCATCGGTTTCATTATGAGCGGGCAGGGGCCGCAATGGTGGGGCATGGGGCGCGATTTGATGAAACACGAGCCTATGTTTCGCGAAGCGATCGAAAAGTGTGACGCTGCGCTCCGTCCCTGGGCGAGTTTTTCACTTTTCGAAGAACTCGGCCGCTCCGAAGAAAAATCTCAGATGCATCGGACGGAGATCGGGCAGCCGTCCATTTTTGCGATGCAGGTCGCGCTCGCCGCGCTTTGGAAATCATGGGGCGTTGAACCTTCCGCGATCGTCGGTCATAGCGTGGGTGAAATCGCGGCGGCATGCGTCGCCGGTATTTTTTCTCTGGAAGAAGCGGCCCAGATTGTCGCGCAGCGAGCGCGTTTCATGGAATCGTGCGGACGCGGCGAAGGAACGATGCTCGCGGTAGGATTGCCGGAAGACGAAGCCCTGGCGCTCATTGCGCGACACGATCGAACCGTCACGATCTCCGCCATAAACGGGCCGCGTTCTATCACACTTTCGGGTTCGCGTACCTCGCTCGAAGCGATGGCCGCCGAACTCGAAGCGCAAGGCGCGTTCGCGCGACTCGTTAGGGTCGATCATCCGTTTCACCATCCACTCATGCGACCGGCGTCGGAAGCTTTGGAAGCGGCGCTGTCCGATTTTAAGCCGCGAGTGGGGACGATCGCTTTCTTCAGTACGGTCACCGGTGAACGTTGCAGCGGCGAATCGTGCGACGCCGCTTATTGGGGCCGCGGTATTTGTGAGCCGGTGCGTTTTGCTTCGGCAGTCGGCGCGCTTGCGGATTTCGGCGTGGATGTCTGGTTGGAACTCAACGCGCATCCCGCACTCGCGCATTCGACTCAGGAATGCCTAACGACCCGTGGAACCAAAGCCCCCGTCATCTCATCGGTCCGTCGCGAGCGCGAATTTGAATCCATGCTCGAGTCCGCCATGGATCTGCATCGC
>JBGPNR010000119.1:0-6283 GCA_041487635.1 Candidatus Udaeobacter sp.
CGGCTTCAAGGCGGGCGAACAGCCATCTGGGACAATTCGGACTCGCGTAACGAGTTGCCAGCGCGACTCGGGTGCAATCCTCCGAGAGGATGCGCAATGTGTAATCGCCTCCGAGTAGCCTTATCCGACCCAAGGCGAGATTTTGTTCGACAACCTCGAACGCATAATTCTGCCCTCGAACTATGCGAGTCACTCGTTTGAGCAAGTGTCCGCCCACGTATCGACATTTTACGTCGCTTCCAACTTCAGACTTGCAACCCTCGGTGCCAATCGGCCTCGGAAGGAAATGGCGCAAAAGAAATGGCCGGTCTTCTGCAATCTCCTCATAAAAGATCAATGCGTCCCACACTGCATCTGCCGCTGCGAAGAAATCCTGGCAGCTTGTAACTGAAGCGGCGTAGTCCTGAGAGCGAGAGGAGTTCAGTTCCACGGCTGGGCTCAATCCCCAGCATTTCTCCAGGTGCACCGAATGCTGTCGCATACCTTCCTTAACGATGAGTTTCGCAGTTTTATGACTCCACTGTAAAGCGCGGGTTGAAAATTGGGGCTGTGAGGGAGGTATGAAAATCGCCGCTTTAGCGCAAACAAATACGACCGCGAATTTCTCACCGCCGAAAATGGCTCGCACCGACGCAAAGAGCGCCTGTGTCGCATCATCGGCCGCATTTCTCCAGAGAACGCAACGATGAAAACCGTGAGCGAACAAGTTGGCTTCAGGCTGCGTTTCGACCGCAAGGAGAGTGAATGTCTGGCGGAGATGAATCTGTGAAACCGCCGCGCTTACACATGTATTTGACAGAAATCTGTCAGACTGGAAATTGCAACTCGATGCAAACGACATTGCGATTCGATGAAGATTTGATGCGGAGAATTAAAGCCGAAGCAGCGCAACACGGAATGAGCCTTACTCGCTACATCGAAGTGGCGTTGCGCGAGCGGCTGCGCGGTCGTCGCCCATCGGGACGGGACGGGCCCAGAAAAATCAAGCTCCCGGTGAGCCGGGCTAAAGGCGGTCTGGCTGCTGGGATTCGCGACCTTAAAGAGGCTCGCGCGATCAGTGACGATGCCGACGGCGGCCGGCTCCTGATGCGACGTAACTGATCGCCCCGCCACCGATGCTGCTTCTCGACGCTAACGTGCTCATCTACTCGTTCCGCCGAGACCTGCCGCAGCACACAACAGCCAAACGATGGCTGGAAAGAAAACTCTCCGCGGACGAACCGCTGGAGCTGCTGGTATTATCGGAACTGGCATTCCTTCGCATCACAACGAATCGCCGTGCATTCGCTCAGCCGTCGCGATTTGAGGAGGCATTGCGCTTTCTTGATGCGGTCCGTTCTTGTCCGATCGTGAGTGAACTGCATCCGGGGCGGGAACATCGCAACATTTTTGTTCGCGTGGCGCGCGATTATCACCTTACCGGGAATGATCTCAGCGATGCGTTCGTTGTCGCAGCGGCAATGGAAGCCGGCGCGATTTTGGCCAGCGCCGACCGCGGCTTTGCGCGTTTCCGCGGTCTGCGATGGATTGATCCGCTCAGTGGCGAATGAAAGTCGCAATCTTTAGCGCAAGAAATTACGACCGTGAATTTCTCAGCACGGCAAATGCAGCGCGTCACGAGATTCACTTCTTCGAGCCGCACTTGAATGAAACGACAGCAAGCCTCGCGGCTGGGTTCGGTGGCGTTTGCGTGTTTGTTAACGACAAGGTAAACGCGGCGGTGATCTCTAAAGTGGCGTCGTTAGACATTCGATTGATCGCGCTGCGCTGCGCCGGATACAACAACCGCAGCGAAGAAGCCGGCTTCAGCTTGCATTTCGACAAAACCGAAGGCGAATGGAAAACGGGAATCGTTTTATGAATGGGACAACCACGGGCCAATCGTCGTCGCCTGGACTTAATATATCCCGGCGGGGATCAGCGATCCCGGCTACAGCTAGTGTTGCGGCACAGCGGGAGATCGATTCATTCTATCATCTTTCTGGTTGCAGTCTTTCCGGAAAGGCATGCCGGGGCACGGCTTGTTTTGCTGCGCGTCATTTGAATCCAGAGCGCTGGGCCCAAGCGGTGGCTCAGGATCCACGGCTTTATTGTCTCGGGAAATGCTTCGTCGCGCCTTCCATACAAAATGGCGAACCGCGACCGAACATGGAAATTCATTCGCGCCGCGGAATTGCATTGGAACGGCTCGTTCGCGGCGGAGCACGCACTTTGCGTACGTACGGCGGATACCACGCTCTTGAAAAAGTCCTGAGAAGACCGCGCGACGAGATTGTCGATGCTGTCGAAATCTCTGGCCTGCGCGGACGCGGCGGCGCCGGATTTCCAACCGGCAAAAAATGGCGCGCAGTCGTCCAGCAGCAATCATCTGAGAAATTCATCGTTGCGAACGCCGACGAAGGCGATCCCGGAGCATACATTGACCGTTTTCTCATCGAGGACGATCCATACGCGTTGATCGAAGGAATATTGCTGGGGGGTTACGCGGTCGGCGCGAGCAAAGGCTGGATTTATCTCCGCAAAGAATATCCGCGCGCGGAGGAAATTTTGCGTAAAGCGATCCGCGAAGCGCGCGCAGCTGGGTTTCTCGGCGCGCGCGTGCTGGGACACGATTTTTCATTCGACATCGAGATCGTCATTGGGCAAGGCAGTTATGTTTGCGGCGAAGAAACTGCGATGCTTCGCTCAATCGAAGGCAGGCGTCCCGAAGTGTTGGCTCGACCGCCGTATCCGACAGAACACGGGTTGTTTGGGAAGCCAACACTCATCGATAACGTCGAGACGCTGGTCAATTTACCGTGGATCGTCCGCCACGGCGGCGAGGCGTATCAGGCGCTCGGTTTCTCGCACAGTCGCGGGACCAAAGTCGTGTCGCTCAACTCGCTCTTCGTCCGACCGGGTCTTTACGAGATCGAATTCGGTGTGACCGTGCGACAGATCGTCGAAGAAGTCGGCGGCGGCTTGCGCGATGACGCTGCGCTCAAAGGTGTCATCATCGGCGGACCGCTCGCGGGCGTTATTCCACCGCATCTGCTCGATACGCCATTCGGCTTCGAGGAATTGCACGCCATCGGTGCGAGCGTTGGACACGGAGGAATCGTTGCGTTCGATGAACACACCTCCATTCCCGAGCTTGTGCACCACGTCTTCTCGTTCGGCGCGTATGAATCCTGCGGAAAATGCACCCCGTGCCGGCTTGGTGCTCGCAAGATCGAGGAGATTTTTGGATGCATTGTTAGCGCTGGCTCGGCACCGCCTGCAAGTTTTGCCGAGTTTGAGCAAATCGTTACCGCGCTCAAATGGACCAGTTTGTGCGGCCACGGAGGCGGTCTCGGTGAATTCGCCGAATCGGTGTTGCGTTACTATCGAGACGATCTCGCACCATGCTTCAAGTAACCATCAACGACAGAGCGCATGAATTTCCTGCCGGGCTAACCATTTTGACCGCGCTGCGGCAAGTTGGCATCGACGTGCCGACAGTTTGTCACGACGATCGGCTCGAACCGACAGGCGCGTGTCGACTGTGCTCGGTAGAGATCGCCGGATGGAATCGTTACGTCACCGCCTGCAACACGCCGCTGGCAAACGGCATGTCGATCCAAACTCATTCGCCGGGTGTCGAAGATGCGCGGCGAACGTTATTGCGGTTGCTGGCTGCAAATTATCCCGCCGAAGCCGTCCGCGAATTTCCCGAGAAACAATTTCACAGGTATCTCGCGCAATATCGTGTCTCGCCACTGGGAGAAGTCAGATCCGTCGCGCCTGATCCATCGCATCCGTACATCCATGTGGACATGACGCAGTGCATCATCTGTTTTCGTTGCGTCCGGATTTGCAATGAACTACAGGGCCAGTTTGTCTGGAAGGTTTGGGACCGCGGCGACGGGACACGGATTGTTCCTGATTCTGGCACAACGCTGCGCGAGAGCTCCTGCGTGGCCTGTGGCGCGTGCGTCGATTCCTGCCCAAGCGGCGCGCTTGAAGATAAAAGCATTCGCCAACTGGGCGTCGCGGAGAAATGGACGCGCACCACGTGTTCTTATTGCGGTGTCGGCTGCGAGATAATGGTCGGCACGCAGCGCAACCGCATTGTGCAAATAAGGCCCGCGCTCGATGCGCCGGTAAGCAAAGGTCATCTCTGTGTCAAAGGGCGGTACGCCTTTGATTTCGTGCACGCGCCGGATCGTATCACGCAGCCGATGATTAGAAAAAACGGCGAATGGAAAAACGTACGATGGCAGGACGCGATTGGTTTTACCGCCGACAATCTTGCTCGCATCGTCACGAAGTACGGCGCTGACAGCGTGGGCGTGCTCGGCTCCGCGCGCGCAACGAACGAGGACAACTATCTCGCGCAGAAGTTCGCCCGCGTCGTGCTCGGCACAAACAATGTGGATTGTTGCGCGCGCGTCTGCCATGCGCCCAGCGCCGCTGCGTTGAAAGCGATGTTCGGCACCGGCGCGGCCACCAATTCCTTCGACGACATCGAGCAAACGCGCGCCTTTCTCTTGTGCGGCACAAACGCGACGGAAAATCATCCGATCGTTGGGGCGCGCATCAAGCAGACAGTGTTGCGCGGCGCGAAATTAATCGTCATCGATCCACGAAAAATCGAGTTGGCACAGTATGCCGATGTTCATTTGCAGATAAAACCCGGCACGAACGTGCCGCTGCTCAATGCGATGGCGTGCGTCACCATCGAGGAAAAATTGGTTGATGAATCTGTGCTAAACGAGCGCGTCTCCGGGTGGGATGAATTTCGTGAATTCATCCGGGGGTTTGCGCCGGAAAAAATGGCGACCGTTTGCGATGTCGATCCAAAATTGATCCGCGAGGCTGCGCGACTCTACGCCACCACAAAACCGGCGATGTGCTTTCATGG
This sequence comes from Candidatus Udaeobacter sp., assembly GCA_041487635.1. GTDB lineage: Bacteria > Verrucomicrobiota > Verrucomicrobiia > Chthoniobacterales > UBA10450 > Udaeobacter. The sequence continues at coordinate 4,883 of JBGPNR010000119.1, forward strand.
TCTCGGCCTCACCGAACAGCGCCAAGGCACAGAGGGCGTGATGTGCCTCGTGAATCTTGCATTGCTTACCGGTAACTTCGGAAAGCCCGGCAGCGGCGTGAATCCGTTGCGAGGGCAAAACAATGTGCAAGGCGCCGCGCACATGGGTTGCGAACCGGGCAACCTGACAGGGATGCTTGCACTCGATGAAGGCCGAACGTTGTTCGAGGAAATTTGGCGCGCACCTGTGCCAGACGCTAAAGGATTGGATTTGATGCAAATGATCGATGCCGCGAGTGACGGCAAACTCAAAGCGCTCTGGGCAATCGGTTACGACATTGCGCTAACAAATCCAAACGCCAACGCGACCGCGCAGTCGCTGAAATCGATCGAGTTCGTGATCGTCCAGGACATGTTCCTCAACGAACTGGCGCGCGAGTGCGGTCACGTCTTTTTCCCGGTAGCTTCGTCTTTCGAGCGAGATGGCACGTTCATGAATTCCGAGCGACGCATCCAGCGCGTGCGCAAAGTCATCGAAGCGCCGGGGGAAGCAAAAGCCGACTGGAAAATCATCTGCGACCTCGCCGGCGCGATGGGCAAAGGCGAATTTTTCAATTTTCATTCGCCTGAAGAAATCTGGGAAGAAATTCGGAGCGTCTGGAAAGCCGGTCACGGCATCACCTACGCGCGATTGGAAAAGGGTGGTCTGCAATGGCCGTGCCCAACAGAGGATCACCCGGGCACCACAGTGCTGCACACGAAATCTTTTCCGAGCGGTGAGCGTGCGCCACTGAAGCGGATTGAATTTGCCGCGTCGGGCGAAACGACATCGTCAGAATTTCCGTTTCTGCTTACAACCGGTCGCACGCTTTACCAGTTCAACGCCGGAACGATGACCATGCGCACGCCAAACACTGAGCTGCGCTCTACTGATACGCTCGACATCTCCGCCGAAGATGCGGCGCGACTTGAGTTAAGTCACGGCGAGCGGGTACGAGTGCGCAGTCGTTACGGCGAAGTCTTCACGCCAATTCGAATCAATCCGGCTGTGAAGCCTGGTGAACTTTTCGCCACGTTTCACACCAGCGAAGTTTTTCTGAATCGCCTCATCGGCCCTGGCCGCGATAACGTAGTGCACACGCCGGAATACAAGGTTGTAGCGGTGCGAATTAAGAAATTATCTCTGGTCACTCGATGAAAGTGGCCATCTTCAGTGCAAAGAAGTACGACCTGGAATTCCTTAGTGCGGCAAATAATTCGCGCAACGAATTACGTTTTTTCGAGCCGCAGTTAAATGAGGAAACAGTGGGATTGGCGGCAGGATTCGAGGTTGTTTGTGTTTTTGTGAACGATCGCGTCGATGCGGCAGTGATCGCGACGTTGGCGTCGCTAGGTATTCGATTGGTGGCGCTGCGCTGCGCC
>JBGPNR010000120.1:0-6233 GCA_041487635.1 Candidatus Udaeobacter sp.
CATGAACGAGAAGATCGCGCATCTTTACGAGCCGACGCATCCGGCAGTACTGCGTTTGCTCAAAATGATCGCCGACGCGGCCCACGATCACAATCTTTGGGTTGGCGTCTGTGGCGAAATGGCAGGAGATATCGCGCTCATCCCGCTCTTGCTCGGTCTCGGCATGGACGAGCTCAGCACGGCCGCGATCCTGGTGCCGAGAGTCAAGCGCGCCGTGCAAAGTCTGACAATTCCGGAATGTCGCGAACTGGTTGAGGAAACATTCAAGCTAGACACTGCATCCGAAATCCTAGCGCGTTGCCTGGAATTGGCGGACAAACGCTACGGTGATCTTTTGGGCTAGTGCCTGAAGGTTAAAGCTTTAGCTATTCGACGCTTTTACCTTCGTCACTCTTCCGTTTCCGATTCCGGTCTCAGTCCTTCTTCCTCCATCTTGCGCAAAACGTCGCTCATGTCGTCCACTTCGTCCCAGACCTCCTGACTCACATAAATGGGCGCCTTCTGCTGGGTGGCCATGGCGATGCAGTCGCTCGGTCGGCCGTCCAGCTCGATAATCTTTTTCTGCTGCAACTCGTTTTGGACACGAATGATGACCCGCGCGTAGTAAGTGGCATTTTTTAGATCATTGATAATCACGCGATCGACTTTTGCGCCGAGGGCCGTCATCAAATGTCCCATCAAATCGTGGGTAAGAGGGCGCTCCTTGGTGATCTGCCTCATGAACATGGTGATCGCGCTGCCGACCGTTTGATCGACATAGATGATGAACACTTTCTCGTTGTTGCCAATAAACACTGCGCACCCGCCGCTTGTCGGTAAAACCGCCCGCACTTGAACCTCGATCACCGTCTTGTTCATCGACGTAACGGTACCCGCGCGAAAATGAAAAACAAGCGGCGGACTGTACACGCTACGTTGGTCTGATCCGCCGCATGGCACATATGAGTGATACGAAATTTTTGGCCGCGGGGCTTGAATGTTCGACGCGCTGATTGAATATGCGTTTTCGAACTTTCACGGGTGAGAAATCGAAATGAAAACTGAATGGGACTTGGAGTCCGCCATCACTACATACAACGTGGATGGATGGGGCGAGGGTTATTTTACTGTCAACAGCGCCGGGAACGTGGAGGCGAAACCGCTAAAGGATGGCGGCGGTTCCATCGATCTTCTGGCAATAGTCAATGAGGCGCGCGCCAGAAACCTCAGTTTTCCTTTGCTGGTTCGATTTCAGGATTTGCTCCGGCACCGCGTCGAATCGATCAATCGCGCATTTCAGAGCGCGATCGCTGAATTCGGTTATCGCAATCAATATCGCGGCGTTTTTCCCATCAAAGTCAATCAGTTGCGCGAGGTCATCGAGGAGATTGTCGATGCGGGCGAACAATTTCATTTTGGGCTCGAAGCTGGAAGCAAACCGGAGCTGGTTGCTGCGCTTGCCATGCAGAAAGACCTTGAGAGTTTGATCATCTGCAACGGCTATAAAGATCCCGCTTTCATTCGCATCGCGTTGCTTGGCCGCAAACTCGGCAAATCGGTCATTATCGTCGCGGAAAAACTGGAAGAGCTGGAGCAGATCATTCGTGCATCGAACGAGGTTGGCGTCGAGCCGTACATTGGGATTCGTGCTCGCTTGTACAGCAAAGGCTCCGGCAAGTGGTCGCCGAGCGGCGGCGAGAACGCCAAATTCGGTCTCGACACCACCAATCTAGTTGCTGCGAGCCAGATGTTGAAAGAGGCCGGGCTGACGCACTGCCTCAAGCTCCTTCATTTCCATGTCGGATCGCAGGTGCCGGATATCTCAACCATCAAGCGAGCCGTGCGCGAAGGTGCGCGCTATTACGCGAAGCTTTCCAAACTCGGACACCAACTCGGTTATCTGGACGTCGGTGGCGGCCTCGGCGTGGACTACGATGGATCGCGCAGTGATTTCGATAGTTCGACGAATTATTCGCTCCAGGAATACGCCAATGACGTGGTCTGGAACATCATGGATGTGTGCGACTCCGAAGGCGTGTCGCATCCGACAATTGTGAGTGAAAGCGGGCGCGCCATTGTCGCGCATCATTCGGTGCTCGTGTTGGAAGCGTTTAGCTCCATCGAAAAAACTGCGCCGAAGCTCAAAGTCGAAGCCAGCGAGAAAGATCACAAACTGGTGGGTGACATCCTCGATGTGAAACAGCGCCTAAAGCGTGGAAATCGTCTTGAGAGCTTGCACGACATCCAACAGATAAAGGAGGAAGCGCAGCAAACGTTCGATCTCGGGCTGCTCGATCTTGAATCGAAGGCGAAGATCGACACCGTTTATTGGCAGGCCGCGCATCAAATCGTCAACATGCATCGCGGCCTGCGTTATGTGCCCGACGAAGTGAAGCAGCTCGAAACGACGTTGGGCGATCAATACATCTGCAATTTTTCTGTGTTCCAATCGCTGCTCGATCACTGGGCGCTCGGCCAGTTGTTTCCCATCATGCCCATCCATCGTCTTACTACGCCGCCGGATCGCCACGGTACCATCGTGGACATTACCTGCGATTCGGATGGGAGGATCTGCAAGTTCATCGACTTGCAAGATGTAAAGGAAACGCTCCCGCTGCACCGGATTCACCCAGGAGAAATTTATTATCTCGGGGTTTTTATGGTGGGCGCTTACCAGGACATCATGGGTGATCTCCACAATTTGTTCGGCCGCGTAACGGAGGTGCATGTTTTCCTCGATCCCGACGAAGAATCTGGCTGGTACATTGAGGAAGTGATTGAGGGCAGCACGATTGGAGAGGTTCTCGCCATGACGCAGTGGGACAAGGTCGAGTTGATGCGGCTACTAAAGTCGCAAGTCGATGCTGCAATCAAAACCGATCGCCTTAAGCCCAACGATGCCATGAGACTGCTGGACGATTACGAGCGGCTTTTGCAGGAATACACGTATCTATCTCTCAACGGCGTTAATGCGGCGCCTCAACCAGGCAATTGGCTGCCGCTAAGTTAATTCTTGTAGACGCCGACCTCTCGGACAGCGCGGTAGCGCGTGTCAAACACTCCAGCGGCGCGGTTCGCAAAGCGAAACGGCTGGAGTTGAACGTTGGGTGTTGAGCGTTGAATGTTTGCTTGAATGTATGGATAAACCTCGTTCTCCGACCTCGATCAAGGATGCTTTGCAAAGCAGCGCTCCCATCCAGGCAATTCAGGTTCAAGGCTGGGTGCGGACGCGGCGCGATTCGAAAGATTTTTCGTTTATCGAGCTGAATGACGGCTCGTCCCTTCGCAATCTTCAGGTCATCGCGAGGAACACATTACCGAATTACGCAGCGGTGCAACGACTCAGCACGGGCGCATCCATTGCTGTCAGCGGCGCGCTTGTCGCTTCTCAGGGCAAAGGACAGAAATGGGAACTGGTCGCGGAAAACATCGAGATTATCGGAACGGCCGACGATTCCTATCCGCTCCAAAAAAAAGGACACACGCCTGAATTTCTCCGCGAAATCGCTCACCTACGCCCTCGTTCAAATCTCTTCAGCAGCATTTTTCGCGTGCGCAGCCGCCTGGCCTTTGCCGTTCATCAGTTTTTCCAGGAGCGCGGTTTCGTTTATGTCCACACGCCAATTATCACCGGCAGCGATTGCGAGGGAGCGGGAGAATTATTTCGTGTCTCCACGATCGACATCAAGAATCCGCCGCGGAAAAATGGGGAGATCGATTTCGCGCAGGATTTCTTCGCCCGGCCGACTTATCTGACCGTTAGTGGCCAACTGGAAGCGGAAGCGTTCGCCCTGGCGCTGTCCAAAGTTTACACTTTCGGCCCAACGTTCCGGGCCGAGAACTCCAACACGTCCCGCCATGCGAGTGAGTTCTGGATGATTGAGCCGGAGATGGCGTTCTGCGATTTGGACGGCAACATGGATCTCGCCGAAGAGTTTGTGAAGTATTTGATCGCAGATGCGAAAAAGCATTGCCGCGAAGAGATGGAACTTTTCGCCAGATTCGTGGACAAGGAGTTACTTGCCCGACTCGATTTCGTCATTGATCGGCCATTTCAGAGGATCACATATGCCGATGCTGTCGATCTTCTAAAAAAGAGCGGCGAAAGATTTGAGTTCCCTATCGACTACGGCCTAAACCTGCAATCGGAGCATGAGCGCTGGTTGACCGAGAAACATTTTAAATGTCCGGTCACGGTTTTCAATTTTCCGAAGGAGATCAAACCTTTTTACATGCGTGTGAACGACGATGGCAAAACAGTCACCGCGATGGATTTGCTCGTACCTGGCATCGGCGAAATCGTGGGCGGCAGCCAGCGTGAAGAGCGACTCGAAATACTGGAGGAAAATATACGCCGGCACAACATGGATCCAGCGGAGTACAAATGGTATCTCGATCTTCGGCGTTACGGCACTGTGCCGCACTCCGGGTTCGGCCTCGGTTTCGATCGGATCCTGATGTTCGTTACGGGCGTTCCAAACATTCGCGACGTGATCCCATTCGCTCGTACGCCTGGCAGCGCAGAGTTCTAAGAAAAGTAGCGCAGCCATCTTGGCCCTGGGACCGGCGGGCGTCCCGCCTGCCGAACTCTTTCAGCGCTTTCGAGCTATCTACCGAGAAATCAGCGCTGCGTTTCGCTTATCTTGGTAAACTCGAGCTTTGAGCCGCCGGGCTCTTGCAGCGTCATCTGATCGCCGGAAAGTTTCATCTGATAAACGGTAGTTGCGAATGGCGTCTCAATTTTGATTCGGTCCTGGTCACCGAACTTGTATCTGCCATGCACGTCTCCGACGAGCACAACGCCATTGGTAGAGAATTCCCAAACCGTGGCATTCGAACCGGCCATACGCCATTTGCCAATGATGCTGCTGTTTCCGCAACCGGCTATCGCGAACAGCAAGACCGCTGAAGCGATTATTCTAAATCCACACTTCGATTGAGAAAGCCGGACTCGCATGAACTCTGAGTCAGATTTTCCTCAGAGTGTCTCCTGCACGCGAGAAAAAATTCGGAAGTCTATTTTTTCTTCGACTCGCGCTTCGGTTCCTTTGATTCCATTGCCGCGCGTTTGGAATCGCCGGGGCGATATTCTTCCTGCTCGGCGGCGGCGAAGGCCTTTTCCAAGCCGACCATGTCTTCGCCAGGGCGGAGCGTGTCAAATGACTCTACTTCTTTGCGCAATTCTTCTTCAGAATAGTTCGCAGCTTTGATCGACAATCCGATGCGGCGCTCGACTTTATCCACCTTAATGACACGCGCCTCCACTTCTTGACCAACCTTAAGCACGTCTTTCACTTTTGCGATGTGATCTTCACTCAATTGCGAAATATGCACGAGCCCGTCGATGTCGTCCTGCAGTTGCACGAATGCGCCGAAGCTGGCGAGCTTGGTCACGTTGCCCTTCACAAGATCGCCGATCTTGTATTTCTCATCGATCGTCTTCCATGGGTCGTCCGTGAGCTGCTTCACCCCGAGACTGATCCGCTGATTTACTTTGTCGATGTCGATCACGACGGCCTCAACTTCGTCCCCTTTCTTAAACGTCTCGCTCGGATGATTGATCTTGCGAGTCCAGCTCAAATCGGACACGTGAATCATGCCATCGATGCCTTCCTCCAGCTCTACGAACGCCCCGTAGGCAGTCATGTTGCGAATCTTGCCTTTTACTTGGCTGCCGATGGTGAACTTTTTCTCGATTTCATCCCACGGATTCGGTTCGAGCTGGCGCAGACCCAATGAAATTTTCTGTTCCTCTTTGTTCACGCCGAGCACTACAGCTTCCACTTCCTGGCCGACGCTCAGAATATCCGAGGGGCGCATGATCCGTTTTGTCCACGAAAGTTCGGAAACGTGGATGAGGCCTTCTACGCCTTCCTCGATCTCAACAAATGCACCGTACGGAACGAGGTTTGTGATCTTCCCCTTGATGCGCTGGCCAGCCGGAAAACGCTCTTCGATCTGGTCCCACGGGTTCTTCTGGGTTTGCTTCAGTCCCAGCGACACGCGCTCTTTTTCCTTGTTGATGTCAAGCACAACGACTTCCAGCGGTTGCCCCACCTTCAATAACTCGCTGGGATGCCCCAGCCGTCCCCAGGTCATGTCAGTGACGTGCAGCAATCCTGGTCCCTTGGCTCCCGGCCAGAGCCTCCCGAGCATCACGCTCATAGTGAGCGTGGGCCCCTCGGCGGTGCCGAGCGTGGTCGCGACGGCGAGCGTTGCCACCACCAACGACGGCGTCGCGAACAACAACACCG
>JBGPNR010000121.1:0-6211 GCA_041487635.1 Candidatus Udaeobacter sp.
CTATTGGCCCTAGACGAATAAAGTATTTCAATATGCAGCCCAACTGTGGCCGGTTGACCACATGAAAACTACAATGCCGATAGGGCAACGCATCTCACGATTCCTTGAGGAACGATACGTGCACAGGGCGCGGCCGCATTATCTGCCTGAGCTTGTGCTCTTTGGACTGATCCTGATCCTCGCCGCCTGGCCAATGCTAACGTTGGCGGCGGCGCTGAACCTGCTGAGATAGACAGCGTGCTAGTTCGCGTTGTGAGCGATCAACGTAATTGGAAATAAAAAGGCGGCCGCAGTTTCTTGACGGAACGCTGCGGCTGCCTTGCTCTGAAATCGAAGCGGGTTGTAAAGAAGATTCAGTTCACGTTCTGGAACGGGCGGCGCGAACGGCAGACTGACACACCCGGGGATGGCTTGGTGTTTCACCATCATCTGCGGGACAATTGAAATCCCTATCTCCGCCGCGACCATGTTCGCGATCGTGGTAAGCTGACTGCCCGCCAGCGCGATCTCTGGTCGGAGACGCCGCGACTCAAGCAGGTGATTCACCTGTTGCGAGAGGCAATGCATCTCGTGCAGAAGCAGAAATCGCTGCGACTTGAGATCGTCCAGCGTTATTAAGGTCTGCTTTGCCAAAGAGTGGCCTTCCGGCACCAGGGCAAGCAATGGTTCGTTGCCCAGCGATTCGCGTCGCAGCGTGGGACTTTGTTGGCAAGTTGATGCCAGCGCGACATCCAGCTCTCCCGCTTCGACGCGGCGACTGATCCCCTGGGTCACATCCTCTACGATCTCCAGCGTCACCTCTGGATAATGTTTGTGGAATGTCACTACTAATTCCGGAAGTACATACGGCGCAATCGTCGGAATTGCGCCGATTGCCAGCTTCCCGGAAATGTCGGCCTTGAGCTCGTCCACACAACGCTGCGCGTCACCAATCAAAGTCAAAATTTGCCGGGCGTAATCGATCAAACAACGGCCGGCCTCGGTGAGGACGACGGAACGTGGCAAACGGTCGAACAACGGTTGCCCGACTTCCGCTTCCAGTTTTCGAATCTGTTGACTAAGCGAAGGTTGAGCGACGCGAACTTTGGCGGCCGCGCGAGAAAAGCTTCCTTCCTCCGCCACGGCGACGAAATAACGCAGTTGGTGAATCTCCATAGACAAGTCCTGTTGAGTAAGACCTATAGTAGCGCCGGCCTTGTTTGTTATGAAGCTAGCGCTCGTTACATTTTTCTACACAGTAACTCTCGTCTATGCGGCCGATGTTCCAATTACGCAGGACGAACTGGTCCGTCGGACTCAGGAGCTTTACGACGCCGTCGTTCCCGGTGATCAGGCGCCATGGAAAAAGTACTTCGCCGACGACTGCATCTTCGCCGACGAGAAAGGACGCATTTTCGACAAACCAAAACTGATCGCCGACATCGCCCCGTTGCCGGCCGGATATTCTGGAACCATCAAGATCGAGAACGCCCAGAGCCGGATTGTCGGTAACACTGCCATCCTGAGTTACGACGCTGACGAGACCGAGACGATCTTCGGCCAAAACCTGAAAGCGCGTTATCACGTCACCGACACCTGGCTGCAGCGCAACGGCAATTGGCAAATCATCGCCAGCCAGGCGCATCGCTACTACGAAGATCCGGCTTTGGGAAAGGCCGATACAAAAAGGTTTGCTGACTACATCGGCACGTACGAACTGGCACCCGGCCAAACGAGATCCGTGCTAGCCGAAGGCGACAAGCTATTTGTCGAACGGAATGGCAAGAAAGAGCAACTGCTCCCGGAAACATCAGAGATTTTTTTCCGCAAAGGTGTCGAAGGCAGAATTCTGTTTCGTTACGCTTCCAGCGGCAAAGTCGATGCGTTGACGGATCGTCGTAACAACGAGGACGTCATCTGGCGCAAAACGAAATAATTTTCGAAAGATAGAGTACTTCTTTCTCTTCCTGCGTTCCTGGCTTCCTGATTAGTCTTCTCGAGACAGAAGCCGTCATGCCTGCGTGGACTGACTGCTGGGAGCTTCGCCCCGAAGACTTTGCAAGAGCGACGGAAGCAACGCGGCCAAACCCTGCTGGTGGTCCGCGTTGGGATCCACTTTTCCAGTCGGCGTTAGTTTGTCCACAATATTTGGCAGGTATTCGGCCAGAAAGTTCGAGGCTTGCGCGGGATCCACTCCCATCTTTGCAGCAAGTGCATTGACCTGCTCGGAGCCAAGCACGTTTTGAACTTGATTGCTGGAAATCGGCTGGTTTTCACCCATGCCAACCCATGACGAGAATGTATCACCCTGGCCGCTCTGTGAAAATTTGTTAGCCAGGCCTTGCAGTCCTCCGCTCTGCGCGAGCAGACCACTGAGAACTCCTATGAGCGGGGCTGCTTGGCCAGAAGCATCACTTTTCCCACTCATTGCACCGAGTATTGAATCGAGTAATCCCATAGTTTTTTTCCTCCATTAGGATGTTTGGTCTTCCGGACGGCCGGTTTACGAAGTTGTCCTCCGGACGATGCAGAAATTATCGAACCAGACTGCAGCGTGAGCAAGACAAAAACGGAAAGAAAGAACGGGCTCGTCTGAGCTTCTTATCGAAAAAGCTTTTCGTCAGAGCATTCGAACGGTTGCTTGGATGCCGTCGAACCTCTTCGACCAGGATAGCGGTTCGCAAAGTGCCTTCGTCAGGCAACCAATTTTATCCAAATAAAGAGCAGAATGATTGCGCCGATGATCGACAGGATGAGACCCGCCGGATGAAATGACGAACCTGGTTCCGGCTTGGAAAACAGGCGAGCGATCAGGCCGCCCACGATGGAGCCACCGATACCGATCAGCGTCGTCATTATGATCCCGAGATGCTGTGCGCCGGGCATAATCGCGCGTGCGATCAACCCGACGATGAAACCGACAATGATGTACCAAATGAAGTGTAACATAGTTTTATTTTGGGTTAAGCCGCAGAGGCTAACACGTTCGTCAACGCGAAAGCGAACAGAAAGTTAGAGGGATGAAGGAAGAATTAAGAGGTTCCGTTTGATCGCTTCAATTCTTAATTTTTTCTTATGAGCTTTTCGTCGCTTCGCTCCTAATTCTCCCTTGTAATTGCGCTCTGGGCGCGCTTTTCTCCCTTTTGCAAAGGCAGCCGACCACGAGCAAGGTCACAGCATGGAAGCGGAATTGCTATCTCGCGCTTTTGCCGAACTTTCCACTCCGCTCATCGCCGATGCGGGTCTGCGGTTGAAGATTCCGCTCCGGATTAGTCCGCCTGGCATTCGGCCGGTGACGCCTAATCAACGTCTCGCGGGCCCGGTGCTGCCTGTCAGACATTTTGGAAGCGTCGACGTTTTTCTGGAAGCGATGGAGGGCGCGCAACCCAGCCAGGTTCTGGTAATCGATAACGGCGGCCGCCTGGATGAAGGCTGCATCGGCGATTTAACCGCGCTCGAGGCGGAACACTGCGGTTTGGCTGGAATTATAGTTTGGGGCGCGCATCGCGATACGCCAGAGCTCCGGCGGATTCGTCTGCCCATTTTCAGTTATGGAGTCTGTCCTTCCGGCCCACAACGGCTCGACCCTCGTGATCCCTCGGCTTTGCGCTCCGCACGCTTCGGTAACTTCCTGGTCGAAGCCAGCGATGTTGTCTTCGCCGACGACGACGGCTCTTTATTTGCTGCGGCTAAGGATGTCGATGACCTGCTTCGCGTTGCGCACGAAATCTGGGACCGGGAACGGCATCAGGCGGAGGCGATCAAAAGGGGACGCTCGCTGCGGGAACAATTGGCGTTTACAAAGTATCTGGAGAAGCGAGCAGCGGATTCGAGTTATACGTTTCGGGAACACCTGCAAAAAATAAGCGGTGCAATCGAGGAATAACTAAATCGCCGGCGGTCCTCGTCATGCCCGCCTGCGCACGAAAATCTTTTCGAGCAGCCTCAGCGGAGGCGGCTCCTTCCAACTGATCACCAATCACTATTCTTCAGCGCCTTTGGCGCTTTGCCCGCCTCATCGGGACAAATCTTCGTTTTAGGCAGCTTTTTTAACTTTTTTGCTCGGCGCGACACCGGGGAACAGCACGACCCGGGCGGGAGGCTCAACGGTTCCGTTCTCACCGAGGGTCGACTCGAACGTCAGTTTTCCGTTAGCGATCTCGGTCAACGCGATATCGGCTTCACGAAGCCCCGGAGTATGTTCAACGAGGGGACGATGACCGAGCGAAAGCTGGCGCACGCGGCGTGAGACCATGTTCACCAGAATTTGCTGATTAGTGATTACTTCGGAGGCGGCTTTAACGAGTTCGGCTTTCATAATTGTGATTCCTACTTCTACACTGCACCAACGTCGCACCGGCTTTGGCGCGCACCGGAGGCTGACTTTCCTCCTTCGTACTTCGGGCTTCGAAGACCCCACACTATCGCGCAGAAAACCAATTCCGCAATGATGCAGGAAAGGTAGTCACATTCCGTCGGACAACTGCGAGGCTTTCGGGCCGTTGACGAGCAATTCAAGCCGGTAGGCGGTCGCTTCAAGTTCGCGCAAAGATCATCGCGGTACGAAGCAAGTTTATTTCATGGTTTGGGCGCTTGGCACCATTTAACGGGAGACTGGTCGAGGCCAAGTGCCTTTTCCATAAAAGAGGTCGCTTCGTTGAAGTCCTTTGGCGTTGCGCCGGACCAATATCCTGTTTTGCAAGTTGCGGTGTCGCAATTGCCGCCCAGCGTAATCCATTCTTCAGTTCGCAACACGTCGCAGACACAGATCGCCTTCTTGGGATCAGATGGATCGACTGTGCAACGCTTATTGAGGCACCATGTCCAGGGAGTGCCGTTAGGGCACCGAAGGACTTTCTTGCCCTGCTTGAATTGTTCGAGCGAAAATGCGGAGTACACCGTGCGGATGCCATTGGCATCGGTGCTGGGTTGGATCGTGTTGCACGGCGCCGAGGACATGCTCGCGCCCTCTTCCACAGCGCAGAAGCAAATCGCTTTAGTTGGGTCATCCGGCTGCGGTATGCACAAGGCGGATGTACAAAGCGCATACTGATGTTTGCATAGCTCCATAATTGGCTTGGCTGCCTGTTCAGAGCCGAAGGCAATGGCGAAAACGGCGGCCGCCGCAGTAAGCAAGAAACAGGCGAAGGTCAGCTTGATAAGGCTCATAAGCGGGGGCCTCGCATTGTGCAGCCGAAATGGACTCATGGTTCTTCCTTCTTTTCCCCCGCTGTTTGACTAGGTGATTGCGGGGGCCTGGAAAAGGCGAAAAACCTAGCGGGGAAAGTCCTCCGCCCGATTCAGACCGTCTAGCAGCGAGCCGGAGTTTCAAGAAAATCTCACCTGCTCGTCAAGCACAATTGCCAAAGCTCGGTCGCCGCGGCGGCCTTTGCTTCCCATGTTGGTAATCCGATTTCCTGTCTTCCTGGCTGCCTGAATAGCTTTCCTTTTTCCGCAACTTGGACGTTAGGCGTTGGACGTTGAGCGTTGAGCGTTTGCTTCTTCACGTCGGCCTTCTTTCCGCGTAGAGTCCCGCGTGAAGCCCTCGCTCACCGGAATCATCCTGGAAGAACTGACGGGTTTTCTCCGCGAGCGTGGCGCACCTTTCTATCGCGCGAAGCAGATTACCGATTGGATCTACAAAAAACGCGTCGCCTCCTTCGACGCGATGACGGACTTGCCTAATGAACTGCGCGCTGAGCTCGCAGCGGAATTTGACACACCAAATACAGAAGTCGTCCGCGTCCTTGGCTCGAAAGACACGACGCAGAAATTTCTTTTCCGCTTACGCGACCAAAACCTGATCGAGTCGGTCCTCATTCCAGCGTCGCCCGCACTTTATGGCCAACCCTCAGATCGCCGGACAATTTGCGTCTCGACCCAGGTCGGCTGCGCTTATGGCTGCAAATTTTGCGCGAGCGGACTGGAAGGCTGGACGCGCAATCTCGATGCCGGCGAGATCGTGCAACAGCTCATCGCCGTTGAACAGAAGAGCGGAGAAAAAATCGATAACGTCGTCTTCATGGGCATGGGCGAGCCGCTCGCGAACCTGAAGAATCTTCTGCGCGCGATTCGCATTATCAACGCGCCATGGGGCCTCGGCATCGGCGCCCGCCACATCACCGTTTCCACCAGTGGACTCGCGCCGCAAATTCGCGAGCTGGCCAAGGAGTCCACGCAGTTTCGTCTCGCCCTTTCACTTCACGGCGCAACCGACGAAGTGCGCAGCCAG
>JBGPNR010000122.1:0-6183 GCA_041487635.1 Candidatus Udaeobacter sp.
CGCTGGCCTGTAGTTCGCGGCAGCTTGCCGCGAACCATTGGAGCGCGCGCGGCAGATGACGCGCGTATTTGCGGTTGCGTTTCGCGCAAGAATGCATTCGGCGAGGTCGCCGAATGCTACAGGCCAGCGGCCTGTGCTCCCCAGAAACAGAACGCGCTTCTTCATTCGTCCGCGTGATCGACGAGGTCGCGCGTCGATAACGCGCACCAATCTTCTTTGTTGCCTTCGGGTGCGGCCTCTTGTTGCGCGCCGGCAATTGCCTCGTCCACCTGCGCGGCTGCATCTTTGCGCCACGCGGCCAGCGTCTCCGCGTCCGCAAGATTAAGATCGATAATCGTTTGCTCGGCCACCTTCAGGCAATCACGTGCAAACGGCTGACGCTTCACCTCATCAGGCACGTAACTGGCGTCGTCATGCTCGCCATGGCCGGACAGGCGCAGCACAGACGCAACGACTAACTGCGGCGGACGTCCTGCGCGCGCGCGTTTCACCGCGCCTCCAATCACGTCAAGGCACGCGCTGAGGTCTGTTCCGTCAAGGCTGTAGCCCTCAAATCCGTAACCGATCGCGCGATCAACCAAATCATCACACGCGAACTCGCGGTCGTTAGGGGTTGAGTAAGCATAATGATTGTTTGTGGCGACGACCACCAGCGGTGCTTGTTCCACTGCGGCTATGTTCATTCCTTCATGGAACGCGCCGGTCTGCATCCCGCCTTCCCCGATACACGCGAGGCCGACGAAGTTTTTCTCGCCTTTAAATCGCTTCGCCATCAACGCGCCCACAGTGACCGAAACCATCGCCCCGAGATGGCTGATCATTGCGAGTTCGTTATTGCGCGGATGACCTCGATGAATGTTGCCATCACGGCCACGCATCGGCCCCAGGCGCGAGCCCAGATACGTGCGCGTCACATCAATCAACGGTTCGCCGAATGCAGATCGCCCCGCCTGGTCGCGAATCAATGGCGCGAAGATGTCGCCTTTTTGCAACAATAAACCGCATGCGACGCTGACGGCCTCCTGGCCTTTGCCGATATAGACTCCGCCCGTGATCAGCCCACCCCGGTAGAGACTAACTAGCTTTTCCTCAAGAGTGCGCGCCAGCAGCATCCAGCGGAAGGCCTCAAGGAAGCGATCGTGCGGCGGCGTGGCCTTTTTCGCTTTTGATTTTGCGGTCCGCTGCGCCGTCTGAAGCATCGAATCATTTTATCCAAGATCGACAACTGCGCGCAAAAATTTTTTGCGCGTTTCCATTTCGGGGGAGCACAGGCTGCTAGCCTGTAGTCGTCGGCACCTTGCCGACGACCCGAAGACGTTACAAGATTTTTCGATGTGGGGGGGGGTCGAAAA
The DNA here is from genome assembly GCA_041487635.1 of Candidatus Udaeobacter sp. Lineage (GTDB taxonomy): Bacteria > Verrucomicrobiota > Verrucomicrobiia > Chthoniobacterales > UBA10450 > Udaeobacter. The sequence goes on from JBGPNR010000122.1 coordinate 1,353, forward strand.
GGGCAGGCTGGGAGCCTGCGCTCCCCGGAGAGAAAACTATCGCATTGCCAGGGCGAGGCGCCGTTGTGTCGGATTCTGTTCGCCTCCGTTAGAAGTTACTTCATTCGAAACGTGCCCGGGTGCCGTCAGCTTCATTCCGACGAGCTTGCTCACGCCACGTTCTTCCATTGTCACACCGTAAAGAACATCGGCTTTCGCAATGGTGCGTTTGTTGTGCGTGATGATAATGAACTGGCTTTGCTCTACGAAGCGGTCGAGCACGCGGATAAAACGATTGATATTGCCTTCATCCATTGCCGCGTCCACTTCGTCGAGAATGCAGAACGGGCTCGGTCGCACCATGTAAATCGCGAATAATAACGCGACAGCGACCATGGAGCGTTCGCCTCCACTCAGGAGCGAGATGCTTTGCAGCTGTTTGCCAGGAGGCCTGGCGGTGATCTCGATTCCACAGTTGAGCGGGTCGTTCTCATCCAGCAATGACAGGTCTGCGCGGCCGCCGCCGAAGAGTTCTGCGAACATTTCGCGGAAGTTGGTTTGCACTTGCGCAAAGGTGTCATTAAACAATTTTCTGGTCGTCGAGTTAATGTGCGCAATCACATCGAGCAGCTCGCGGCGCGAATTTGTAAGATCATTATTTTGCGTTTCGAGAAATTTGTAGCGCTCTTCGAGTTCGTCGTACTCATGAACAGCATCAAGGTTCACCGGGCCCATGTTATCCAGCTGGCGCTTGAGTTCTTCGATGAGCTTTTCGACATCTGGAGGAGCGAGTCCCGGAGAGCCTGCCGTCGCAGGAGCTCCGCCCTCTAGTTTCTCACTTCGCTTTACCTGGGCACTTAGGGTTTTCTCGAACGACGCTTGATCGGGCGTAAACTGGCGAAGATCGACATGGTAGCTCCTGGAAATGTGCTCCGCCAGATTGTCGATTTTCATTTGCAGTTGCGACTCGCGCACCTGCCGCTGACCCCGCCGATCCTGCAATTCGCCCAATGAATCGCGCAGACGTCGCAATTCGGTTTCCCGATCGGAAAGCACGGCCAGTCGTGAACTGCGTTGCTCGGCGATGTTCGCGGCATTCGCCTGCACTTCCTCGCGGCGCCTCGTTTGATCTTGGATTGCCGCTTCCGATTCACGCGATTCCTCAGCCTGCGCGGCCAATTTCTGTTCGTACATCCCAATATCGGTTTCTCGCACTGAGATCAGCTCGACCAGTTCGGCGTCGCGAGCACTCATTGGTTCGCGTTGCGCAATCAAATTTTCATGGCGCTGCCGCTCCGTAGCGACAGCCAATCGCAGTTCATTAATTTTTTCGGTCAACTGTTCTTCGCGCTGCGTGCTCTGTTTCTGGGCGGTTTCGAACGTGGTCAACTCGGTCTGCTCTTTTGTGAGTTGATCGCGTATAGCTTGAAGTTCGCGCTCTAACTGCGCGATTCGGTCGTCCGCGACAGCAACCTGACGCTCCAGCGCGACTTGTTCCGATCGCAAATTGTCGATCTTGCGTTCGGCCTCGGTTGATTCGCGCCGGAGCTGCGAAGCGGTTTCGAGCGCGGTTTTCGCTTCGTCGCGTTTAGCCAAAAGCGAATCGCGCTCCCTGCCGAGCGCGCCCTGCTGCTTCGTAAGCTCGGCGATTTGCGCTTTGCGCTCCAAAAAAGAGGCCGCGCGCACTTCGCTGCTGCCGCCAAAGGCGATCCCTTCTGTGGAGACAAATTCGCCGGCTACCGTGGCCATCGCCATGGCGGGCTCGCGCTTTTTGCATTCGAGCGCGTGTTGCAAATCGGAAAAGATGGCAACGTTGCCGAGTAACTGGCTGACGAGCGACTCGAGCGATGGCGGCGCAGTCAGTTTGTCGGTGGCCCAGGCAAGCGCATCAGTGGGCAGAGCTTTTCGCTCCGATTGCTGCGCAGGTCCGGTTGACTGCGGGATAACCAAGGCAGCCTGACCGAGCTTTTGCTTCTTGAGCTGCGCGATAATTTCGCAAGCCGCGTCCGCATCCTTTAAAACGAGCGCGTGAAGATTTCGGCCCAGCGCCGCTTCGATCGCCGGAATAAATTTCGAGTCGACATCGAGTTGCGCGACTAATGAGCCGGTGACGGCCTCGCGGAAGCGGCTGAAATCACCAATTCCTTTCATCACCGCCCGCGAGCCTTCGGCTAGTCCTTCGCCTTCTTCATTAAGCTGGCACAAAATCTCCAGGCGCGATTGCTTCTCGGCCAGAGCGCGCTCAAGCGCCGCAAGATTCTGTTCGCCGTCGCTGAGAAGTTTCTCTCTCTCGCGTAGGGTTGCGTCGACGTCGATTGCTTTGCGCCGACTCATTTTGAATGAGACAGCGATTTGCTCAACGAGCTTCTGTCGCGCTTCGGCTAATGTTTCAATCTGCCTGGCGAGCTGTTTGATTTGTGCGAGGGTCAATTCGCGGCGCGTTCGCGTTCCCGAGAGTTCTTCCTCGAGCGCCGCGGTTCGGCTTCCGGATTTGGACAGGGCGAATTGTAACTCGTGCAGACGCCTGCTGCGGTCCGTCCGCTTTTTCTGGATTTCGGCAGCCAAAATTCCAAGCTGAGTCAGCTCAGCTTCTTTTTCTTTCAAGTTGCCTTCGATTTGCGCGATCGAATTGTTGGTTTGCTCGATTTCAGCGGTGTGTTGCTGGCGCTTTGTTTCAGCGTCGGCCATGTCGCGCCGCGCGCGTCCCACAAGCTCGGACAGCTCCTCCGCGCGCTGCCGATTGAATTCAATGCGGCTCCGATGGGCGGCGATGTCGCTCTCCAGTTGCTGCACTGCCGCGCGGGAATCGGCGATGTCAATGTCGAGCTTGTCCAAGTCTCGACGTTGTTCGGTGAGGGCATTTTCGCTGCTGTCGATCTTCGCGCGCGCCGCTCCCTCGCTTGCGCTGAGACGCTCGATTTCCTTGCGGCAAGTGGCCAATTCGCCTTCCAGCGAATCCAACTGTTTGCGCGCGTGATGTGTTTCGAGCACGCGCAGGTCAGCATGCAGTGCCTGATAGCGGCGCGCTTTCCCTGCCTGTCGCTGCAACGAACCGATTTGACGCTTTACCTCTTTGATGATGTCACCAATACGCAGGAGATTTGCCTCGGTGGCTTCCAGCTTGCGTAATGCTTCGCGCTTTTGTGCCTTGTATTTTGTGATTCCGGCCGCCTCCTCGAAAATCGCGCGCCGATCTTCCGGACGCGAACTTAGAATCATATCGATCTTGCCCTGTTCCATCATCGAGTAAGCGGCCCGCGCGATACCAGTGTCGGCAAAGAGATTTTGAATATCACGGAGACGGCAGACCGTTTTGTTTAGCAGGTACTCGGAGTTGCCCTCCCGATACACGCGGCGCGTGACGCGCACTTCGTGCCACTCGATTCCAAGTTCTTCAGCACAATCAGTGAAGGTGAGTGAGATCTCCGCCAATCCAACTGGCTTGCGCGTCTCGGCGCCATTGAAGATCACGTCCGCCATTTCGTCGCCACGGAGTGACTTGGCCGATTGCTCGCCAAGCGCCCAGCGGACAGCGTCAAGGACATTTGATTTCCCACAGCCGTTCGGCCCGAGGATGGCGGTGACGCCCTCGTGGAAATTAAAAGTCGTTTTGTCGGCAAACGACTTGAAGCCGAGTAGCTCGAGCGATTGTAAATGCATTTTGGGCCAAACCTCGGGCCTCGGCAGCCTCAATACAGCAACGTTTCAGGAGTTACAAGCAAAAAACACAATTAAAGGGGTTCTGGACTCCTCCGGCCACAGGATGTTGGGGCGAATGCCGTCGTTTCACTTAAGTGCTTCCGTCATGTCGAGCGAAGTCGAGACACCCCGTGAAGTTACCTGTAGGTTGCACTGCGGGATTCCTCGACTCTGCTCGGAATGACACGGATGGGATGGGTTCTGGAAAATTCCAAACTCTCGAGCCACAACGATTTTCGTGACGCTCCCCATGCCCAAAGAATTGCAGTAAACCCAGCTATCGAAAAACACGACTCTTGGCCGTGGAGTTTACCGCAGACCCTTGCCTTAGCCAACTAAATCACTCAGGATGCGCCAATGGCCGGTGAATCGACGGCGTCGATCCAACAAGCAGAGCGCGTCGATCATCAGTTGGTTCGGGGCATTGGAGTTCCAGCTCTCACCGCGAACATCGTCAGCTCGACAATCGGTGCCGGAATTTTCGTGATCCCGGCGACAGTTGCAAGAGGACTAGGACCGGCGGCGCCACTCGCATTTGTTTGTTGTGCGATTGCGATGGTGTTGTTCGTCACTTGTTTCGCAATTGCCGGCAGCCGCGTGTCATTGACTGGCGGCCTTTACGCGTATGTGGAAGTCGCGTTTGGTCGTTACGTCGGCTTCCTGGCTGGTATGCTTTACTTTCTAACTGCACTTGGCGCGGTTGCCGGCGTTGTGAACGTGTTGGCAAACTCAGTCGCGCTAGTGGTCCCGTTTCTCGGCAGTCCCGTGATGCGGATCATTGTCATGCTCGCCGTTTACGGCTCCTTGGTTCTAATCAATATCCGCGGCGTGCGCCAAGGCGCGGGTGCAGTCACCGTGATCACCGTTGCGAAGCTTCTGCCTCTCTTGCTGTTTGTTTGCGTCGGAATGTTTTTCATTCACGCGCCGAATCTTGCCTGGAGCGGTTGGCCCAGCAGCAAATCGTTAGGCGATGCCGTTATCCTGCTGATTTTCGCCTTCGTCGGGATCGAAGTGGCGTTGATTCCGAGCGGCGAAGTGAAGAATCCGGCCCGGACCGTTCCGAGGTCGGCTTATCTCGCGCTCGTTGTCACGACGATCATCTACCTCATGATCCAGCTCGTAGCGCAGGGTACGCTTGGCGCCGATCTCGCGA
>JBGPNR010000123.1:0-6176 GCA_041487635.1 Candidatus Udaeobacter sp.
AAGAGCACACTTTTACGGCATATGATCGGCTCGATGAAGCCGACTTCAGGTTCGGTGAAACTTTTTGGAGAAGAAATTACAGGAATGAAGGAACGCGAGATCGAACGCGTGCGGCTGCGATTCGGAATGTTGTTCCAGTCCGGCGCGCTACTCGCATCTCTTACAGTTGGTGAGAATGTCGCCCTGCCACTACTGCAACACACCAACAAGTCGCCCGACGAAATCGAACAAATCGTGAGAGGAAAGCTTGAGATGGTTGGCCTGACCGGGTTTGAAGATCTTAAGCCAGACGAAATTAGCGGGGGAATGAAGAAACGCGTAGGGCTCTCGCGCGCGCTTGCTCTCGATCCGGAATTGCTATTCAGCGACGAGCCGACCTCCGGTCTCGATCCAATCATGACTGCCGTGGTCGACCAGCTAACGCTGAAGTTGACTCAAGGCAGCCACATGACCGCAGTCGTCGTGTCACACGATATGACTAGCGCCTTTCGCATCGCGACCCGCATGATAATGCTTGGACATGGCTCGATTGTGGCGCAAGGCACGCCGGATGAAATTCGAAACAGTCCAAATCCGGAAGTGCAGCAATTTATCCACGGCGAGGCTGACGGGCCGATTCCGTTGAATGTTTCACAGGAAGAGCATAAGGATCAGCAACATGTCCGGCCCCGCCCGTTCCTGGGCGGGCGGTTCCGTTTTCATCACAAGCATCCATGAAGCGCAATCTATCCGATTACTTCGTCGCCTTGTTCGTAGTCGTGTGCAGCATCGTCCTGCTCGCCGCGCTCACTTTCGCGCTCTCAGGGTATCGGCTTAAAAAACCGACACGCACCCTGCAAATTAACTATGAGGATGTGACGGGCATAAAAGTGAATTCCGAGGTGCGCTATGCCGGTGCGCCAGCGGGACGCGTCATCGCGATGCGGCATCTCACTGCGAAGGAACGAGAAGCCAGTACAAACAAGCAAGACGCTGTGCGGGTTACGGTTAGTCTTGACGAAGGAATTCCGCTGTTGCCCACAGATGTCACGGCCACGCTCAGCTCCGATACCATGCTCTCACCAAAATTTGTGGCTCTGTCCGCGGGCACGCCCGGTGGCGAAACGCTGGCAAACAACGCTTCGATCGAAGGCCATCCTGCTTACGGCCTCGAGCAAATCACCGCGGCAGCCGGCCCCTTATTCGAAAACGCAAACAAGTTACTCAATAATCTGGACGGGACGGTCACGGGGTTAAAGAAAGATCTCGGCGAATTCACGCCAAAACTCGGGCCGCTCGCCGATTCGCTTAAGCTCGACGTGGACAACTTACAGAACGTGATCACGAATCTTGAGGGCGTAGAAAAAGGTGCGAATACAATGTTTGGCACAGCCGATACTTTCATCAAAACGACGGATAAGCAGCTCCAGGAACAGTTGAAGCAACTGCACGTGACGCTCTTGAACCTGAAGGTGGTCACCACGTACGCAAAGGAGCTCGTCGAAACGCTGGCTCAAAAACCGAACCGTATCATCTTTAGCGGAAAACCGGCCACACTCACGCCCGAGAGCGAAATCCTAAGAAGCTCGAAGCCGCTTCCGGCAAGAAAGCCGTGATTTCAATACTCGGAGCGCCTGTCCGCGGCGCGAGGAAGTTTCCGATAGCGCCACATCAATTTGGAAAAACGAAGCGCGTCGCGCAGCGGATGAATCTTGCTCACTTGATCGGTGTAAACGGTCGTGATCGGGACTGATTCGATCCGGTAGCCTTTGCGGCTGGCGATGATCAGGACTTCAGTCTCGTAATCGAAACGATGTCCCCCACCAAGCAACTCTGGAACCATTTGTCGGTGTACCATGCGAAACCCACATTGCGTGTCAGGAATTCTTTGTCCGCAAACGCGGCTGATTTGGCTGCTCATACAGCGGTTCACCACGCGCCGGATAAACGGCATTCGCGCAACATCGTTCATGCGATTACCAATAAAAAATGTTGGCCGCGTCGCAGACGCTGCTGCTGATAGGAACCGATCAATTTCTTCGGGAAGATGTTGACCGTCGGAATCGAGAAGGATCACCCACGCGACTTCTCGACCGATCCCCTGCCCCAATCCGGTCTTGATTGCCTCGCCTTTGCCGCGGTTTTGATCGTGAACAATCACTTCGGCGCCGGCTTCGCGGGCGCGTTGTGCAGTCTGATCGCTCGAGCCGTCATCAATCACAAGAACGTGGTCAAGTCGCTCGCGGGTCCGCCGGACAATGTCGCCGATGTGTTTTTCGTCCTGATACGCCGGAATAACCGCGGCTGTCTGTGATCTTATTTCTGTCATGTCGAGCGAAAGTCTTGCCCTGAGCGAAGTCGAACGGGTCGAGGCATCTCAAAATTTACTCCAGAGATTCCTCGACTGCGCTTCGCTTCGCTCGGAATGACAACGATTGCAAGCGCACGTGTAGCGCCTAGCATCTACTCCCTCATCGGCGCACCACTGGATGAAAATCGGCCGCGTGATATGAGCTGCGGACGAGCGGACCGGAGGCGACGTAGAGAAAACCTTTCTGGCGTGCGATGTCGCCGTAATAACCGAATTGTTCCGGCGTAATGTATTCAACGACCGGCAAATGTTCCGGAGTCGGGCGCAGATACTGGCCCATGGTCAGAACTTCACAGCCCACCTCGCGCAAATCGTCCATCGTCTGAAAGAGTTCCGTCTCTTTTTCGCCCAGGCCGAGCATCACGCCGCTCTTGGTGACAATCCGGCAGCTGCCGGACGCGAGTTCCTTCGCCCGGCGCAAAACTCGCAGGGACGTCCGATACTTCGCGCGGGAGCGCACCAGCGGTGTCAGGCGTTCGACCGTTTCCATGTTGTGATTGTAAATGTCCGGGCCGGCATCGAGCACGATCTTGATGCTCCAATCCTGGGCATGAAAATCGGGCACCAGCACTTCGACAATAATTGAAGGGTCCATTTCGCGGATTGCTGCAATGGTGCGGGCAAAATGATCGGCACCGCCATCCTTGAGATCGTCGCGCGCGACGGCAGTGATTACGACATGCTTCAACTTCATCCGGCGCACCGCTTCGGCAACCCGCTGCGGTTCATCTTTTTCCAAGGCAAAAGGTTTTGCCGTTGTCACCGCGCAAAATCCGCAGGCGCGCGTGCATCGGTCACCCGCAATCATGAAGGTAGCTGTTCCCTGGCTCCAGCATTCCCAGCGGTTTGGACATTGAGCGCTCTCGCAAACAGTGTGTAAGCGCAAATCGGAAATGAGCGCTCTCGTCGAAAAGAAAATCGGATTCGACGGCAGCCGCACTTTGATCCAGGGCGGCTTCCGCGCCTGATGCAATGCTGGATCAATCTTTGCGCACGACATCGAACAAAGTTACAAGGTTAAAAAAGTTACAAAAGTTAAATCGCTGGAGATAACAAGTTGAAGCATCGTTGTCATTCTGAGCGAAGCGAAGAATCTCTAATTATTTCTTCGGTAGTGGCTGAAGATGATTAATCCAGAGATGTTTCGCTTCGCTCAACATGACAGGCGTGGCGTTCTAATGGCTTGAATGCTTCAACCTTCTTACCGATCAAATTTTCGTTCTGCCTGAAAGCGCAGCTGCTAGGGTCAGTTCATCGGACGATTCAAGACCGCCGCCGGCCGGAATGCCACGGGCGATACGAGTGAGCGTGATCGGTTTGTCCTTTAAAAGATCGACAATGTAATTTGTCGTGGACTCACCTTCCACATCGGCGGGCAATGCGAAAATAACTTCAGTGATCTTTTCCCTGTCGATGCGCTCCAGTAATTCCTTGATGCGCAAATCTTCGGGAGCGACGTGATCGAGCGGTGAAATTTTGCCTCCGAGAGAATGATATCGGCCGCGGAAAGCGCCAGTTTTTTCCAGAGGAAGGATGTCAGTTGGTTGTTCTACAACGCACAGCAATTCCAACGAGCGCGAGGAGTCCGCGCATATCTCGCAGATGTCGCCGGCAGCAAAGAATCCGCAAAGACTACAGGAATGAATTGACTGGCGCGTGTCTGCGATAGCGCGCGCAATCTGCTCCGGTTGATCGTTACGCGCGCGCACCATCCATAGTGCGATCCGCTCGGCAGAGCGAGGGCCCACTCCAGGCATTTGCCGCAGTTGCGCGATCAAATTCCGGATTGCCGCGGGATATTCAGTTCTTCTCAAATCGCGCTCAGGTTCACCACGAGGAATCCGTTCTCTAACAGATTTATTCCGCAGGCGATTCCGTCAACTGAAGAAGAAGCGGCTCAAGCCTGCGCAAATAAAATTGCAATGGCGGATCATCTTCCTTCTCGGAGCCCCGCGCCTTCTGAAATTCATTGTACGCTTCCGCCCAGCGTTTTTCTCGATAAAGAACCACGCCGCTCCAGAAAGAATCCCGGCGCGCGATATGTTCCGGCTTGGCCTCCGCGGCAAGCCAAAGCGGCTCGTAAATTTCAAGCCGATCATGAGAATTCAGCCCGCTCACGAAGTCAATCGGGCGCGCAACAACGGTGTCACTCACTCCATCAAAAGTAGGCGTGTCCATCAGAGCGGTTGATCCGTAGAAACGATTCAGGGCGCAGAATCTGCGGGCCAGGTCAATCGGTTCGCCACTCGCCAGAAGCAGAGGACGCTGGCTGTCCTTCAGCGCACCGGCAACGATCGTCCCCGCGCTGATTCCCGCGCAGATACCTCGTTTGTCTAAGACGTCTTCGCCATCTTCGCGGCGCTCGCGGAACTTCTTGTTGATGTCGAGGACAACGCGGACTGCTTGTTGGGCATGCTCAGAGTTCGGAGTTGGAAATCCAAAGATCGCAACGACGCCTTCTCCGTCGGCGGCGTGCAGGTAAGCACCTTGTTCAATGAGGTGCGCAGTGGTTTCGCGAATAAATTTTGCCGTGGTTTCCGCAAACGCGGCGGGCTCAGAATCTTTCGCGAATGCAAGTTTGCTGGCGATATCGCACACCACCACGCTTACTTCGTATGGTTTCGGCCGGGGATCGAACGGAGTTGTGCCGTCGCTAATACGGCGAAATTCCTTTCTCGAAAGGCGATCGGCAAAGAATGTTCGCACCAGGTGCGAGCGGTCCCTCCGTAAGAAAGCCGACCAGCCTTCAGCGAGCACGAATGCAAATACCAGCGCAAGAACTGAGGGAATCGGCTGGAAAAATACTCGGTAAAGGGAGCAGACCCATGAAAGGGCAAATAACTCCACCAATAGCAGACCAACCAGCAGGCGGCTGCGCCATCGTGGAAGGATGCTCAGGCTGAGCCAGGCGACAGCAAGAGCAATCAGTAAGATGAAAACGTATTGCCACTTGTCGCTGACAATTCTCGTCGCGCCGGCATAATTGGAGACAAGCTGTGCACCGGCATTCTCAATACCTGCCAGAGCCTTGCTCGCATGCAGTGCCCCGACGGCGAAAGCAACGGCGACCCCAATTACGAGCGTTGTGATCAACAATCGCTTCATCAACTATCAGGCTTTTTGCGCGACTGCCGCAGGGTAGTAGGACTGCACCACCAGTTCGCTCAGGAATTTGTCCGGAGCGTCGATTGCCTCGGCGTTAAGAACAAATTTCGTTCGGCCAGTGTTCTTTTTGATCAGGCTCAATCCGAACTGATAATCTTTGAATAAGTGAGCGCACAAATCGCTCATGGTCATCCGCTCAGTTTGTGCACGCTCGACTAGGCGCTGTATCGCAGTCTCATCGAAAACAATTTCCAATCCGTGTTCGTTGCTGAATTTCTCGGCAAACTGACGCGCACCGGTTTCGAGCATTTGCGCCTCCAGTTTGTGTCCTTCGACGCGTAAGCGATCGAGCACGCGTTGCGGTTCGCGCACGAGGTCTGCTGTCACGCGCAACTGGGTTAACCCCGAGCCGGCCAGATAATATTTGTAATCGCGGAACAGTTTCTCAAACACTGTGAGTAATCCACGCGCGCCGGTCTTTTCCTTTGCCGCAGGCTCGGCCAGCAGCCGCAACGCTTCTTCCTCGAAACTGATCTCGATGCCGTAGGCTCGAAATGCACGCTCGTATTGCCGGAGCAAACTGCCCTCGGAATACTTCATAATGTCGAATAGATCGTTCCCGTCGAGGTCCTCACAGACGACGCGTACGGGCAAACGCCCGATGAATTCCGGCTCGAACCCATACTCGATGAAGTCCTGCGTGGTCACGTGTTGGAACAAC
>JBGPNR010000124.1:0-6167 GCA_041487635.1 Candidatus Udaeobacter sp.
CCATCCGGCGTCAACGATGCCGGCTACAACAATTTCCGATTTGGACACGCTGCCGTAGAATCTGTAAAGGCAGCCGTGCCGGCTGTAGGATGTCGATTTTGTGCAGGCGGCACGCCTGCCGCTACAGCGCAAGTCGTGATTTTTTAGGTAAATTAGGGAACCATCGATCGAGCCAAAATCGAAACGTGTACCCGTAAGGAGTCTAATCGAATATGAAAGGCATAAGTATAATTTCAGCGGCATTCATTTTGATGTTTGGCACTGTTGCTTCGCGCGGAGCGAATGTGGATCGAATTTCAGCGGAAACCGGAGTTCCGGTCGCTACGCTGCAGGCGGAAAGGGCCTCAACCGGGCTTGGCTGGGGTGGACTGGAGAAAGCGCACCTGCTGGCTAACGCGTCCGGGCAGAGCTTCGACACCATCGTAGGCAAGTTCCAGGGCCACGAAGGCTGGGGGCAAATTGCCCACGACTACGGGTTGAACCTAGGCAAAGTGGTGAGCAACGCGCACCGCTCAAGCCAGGCAGCATCGCACGCGCAGAATACTCAGACGGTTCATGGCAAGAGCACCACGGCCCACGGCAAGAGCACCACGGCGGTCCATAGCAAGAGCACGACGAACGTTGGCAGAGGTCACACTTCCAAGATGACGACTACACGAGGTGTCGCTCACCGCTCGACCTTTAGATCCGGCTTCAGCGGCACTCACCGCATGGGTTCGATGAGCCACTTTGGTAGCTTCAGCAGATCCCACGGCATGGGTTCGATGGGCCACGGTGGTCGTGGCCACGGTCGGTAAGCCAGGAACGTTAAAGCCTTAAAGCGCTGAGCGAGTTTGCGAAGCTTGTAGCCACCTGCCTGCGGCCGGTCCCATCACTACGCTGGTTTTTGCAGTGGAGAGACGGCCCACAGGGCCGTGGCTACAGCGCTTTTTTAGATTTCGGTCGTAGCCCAGAATTTGCCGAATGCGTTTGGCCAGCTCCGGTCGGTGACGCTATTTCGAGCGGATTTTCCCATTCGGTCCCGCAGCGCGGGATCCATCACCAACGCCCGAATCGCGCGCGCCAAGTCATCCACATCGTGTGATTTGGTGATCAGACCATTCGTGTTGTCTTCTACTAGTTCCTTGGGTCCACCCGAATCGGAAACGACGACTGGCAGCCCGCACGCCTGCGCTTCGAGAATAACGTTGCCGAAAGTATCGGTTGTGCTGGGAAAAACAAAAATGTCTGCGGATGCGTACGCCGTAGCCAATTCGTTGCCCCTCAGATAGCCGGTGAAAAACGCTTCCGGCAAAGATTTTGCGAACGCCTCGGAATAAGGGCCATGGCCCACGATGAAAAGTTGAACTGGCAACCCCTCGTCGCGCAGGCGGCGATAAGCAGCCGCCAGAAGGTCGAGGTCTTTCTCCCGTGAAATCCGGCCCACATAGAGGAGGCGAACTTCTCCATTGCACGCGCCGAATTTCTCGAAGAACGCCGGTTTACGTCGAGCAGGATGAAACAGCTCGGTGTCGAGCCCGCGTGGTAGGATTTTCAGTCTTGCGGGATTGAGACCGTGCTTGATCCAGCTTTGCCGGTACTCCTCGGAATTCACAAAGACGGTATCGAGTTGGCCGTAGAACCAATGCATGTAACGCCACGCCACGCTTTCGAGGAAGCTGTCGTCAGTAAGAATGCGGATGTATTGGGGAAAATCAGTATGATAAATGCCACTCGTCTGCAGGTTGAGCATCTTGGCCGCAAGGAGTCCCGTCAATCCAACCGGCCCGGGCGTACTGATGATGATCTCAGTGAATTTTTCCCGTTGCACGTAATCCAGCATTTGGAGAATCGGCGGGAAACTCAATTTTTGCAGTTCGTATTCGGGCAATTCAAATTCGCCGATGGGCGGGAAATTTTTGATTGGGATGTTGTCGATGCTCAGTTCGTTTCGAGAAACGACGACGATTAAATCCTTGCCCGCGTTCGCGCCAGCCGCGACCATCCTGCGAATCGTGGTCGCGACGCCATTGACGTCGTCGAGCGTGTCAGTGAACCAGGCACGTTTGCGATTTTGCAACGCGATAGGAACGGTGCCGGTCAATTCCTTGAAAACACGTCGCAACCATTTTCGAGAGGGCGCCTGACTGTGAAAACCGTAAATGTAGGGCGTCAGAATTACCAGGATCGGCGCGATCGCGCTCAGAGCCTGCATGCTCTCGACGATGTTGCCGCTGCTGATTTGCTGTACGAATTTTTTGAAGAACCGAAACGTAAGTTGTTCTGCGACCATGTTCGCCATGAGAAATGTGCGGCGTTCCGGCTCGCTGACTCCCTCCAAGTGTGCGGCGAGTTTCGCCTTTACCTCCGGCCGGGCGAAATACCCTGAAAGCTCTTTCCAGAGCGAGACATTGGCAGGCTTAACCAATTCAAAAATTTTCCCTGACAAAACGCCTTCCACGATAAATTCCGTTTTCTCCTTTAGAGTAAACTCAGTGGGAGCCCGGCCCTCCATGAAGCGCGAAAACATTTTCTCCACCAGAGCCGCGCCCGGCCCGAGTTTTTCGTGGAAACGGTCCTGGATGAAACAGCCAACCGTGTTATAAAAGCCGTGCGACAGGATTAACGGAGTCCCTCCGTGGCCTCGCGCGTTGCAGTCGCCGTTGCGAACAAATTCGAGAAATTTGTCGGCGGAATCCGCAGAAGGCGTTTCCGTGAAGGCCGACGCGGCGAACTGGCCGCCGTGATCATCGGAGCCGCCAACGAAAATCTTCTTCCACGGTTCCGCATGTGTAGGCGCAAGATTGTGCCGATTCGCAAGCGCGTCGATCTTTTCCGGCGTCAATTGCCCGAAAAGAGTCTGGGCCAGATCGCTAAGGAGCGCATCACGCAGTCCATTGATACCCTCGAAATGCTTAAATAAAAGGATGAGCTGCTCGAGATGATGTCCCTCCAGTTTTCCGTTCACGCTGTAAAGAGGGTGCGCAACTGCGTGCGTGATTTGCGTGGTTTGCAGGTAGCGCTGCAGGTCGAAGATGTTATCGCGGATACTTTCTATATCGCGATGTTGCTGCTCGGAGATTCCCCAGACAAGAATGTGCAGCTTACAAGCGTCGTGTGGGAAATACGTTGTGACCTGTTCGCTGACAAAGGTGCGAGGCAGGTGTGCAATTTGCAGGCAGCCATCGATCGTATCGTGGTCGGTAATCGTTGCGTAATCCATGCCGCGCTTGAGCAACTGGCCGTGCAGTTCTTTGGGATCTGAATAACTGTCAGGAAAATCGAAACGGCGGAAGAGCCATTCTTCCGAACGCGCACTGTAGCGCGAGTGAATATGTAGGTCGCACCTGCTCACATTTAGATGCCCCGTCTCAATCTTTGTTCGGCGATCCATTCCTGATAGGTCGTCGCCGTGCGTGAATCGACCGACTCCTCAATCAACTCAGTAATTTGTCTCCAAATCGCCCGATGCGAATAATCAGACGGATGAATGCTTATGCGCAATAGCGAAGTGCCCTTCAAAAATCGGAAGAAGGTTGCGTTCCATGCGCGGCTGACGCCCCGGCGCCAACTGTTCCGAACGGTGTAAACTAACGTTCTTGCCGGAAACACGTTTCCCGAACGGAGGTCACAGACGGTGCGCACGCGTGTCGTGTATTCCATCTGTGCGTCACGCGCAGCGCGCTCGGCTTCTTCGCCAAGCAACCAGGCAGGCGCAACAAAACCTCGCGGTTTAAGCCCATGCGCGCGCAACTCATCCCTTGCGGCCACAATGCGACGCAGAGCTTCGTCATAGCCCAGGTCATAGAACTCGCCCTCGTTTTGGGTGTAGAACCGTGTCAGGAATTTGTCACGCAAACTTTCTTTCGCACGGCGAGGGCGTTCGTGAAAATAACCGTGGATGACAATTTCGTGACCATCGGCTTCCAGACCCCGGAGCCACGATACAAATTGTTGGTCTTTTGTGAATAGCCCCTGACGATGATAATCCGGCACGACAAGAAGAGAACAGACGCGCACGCCGCGATTGGCGAGCTCTAGAATAATCGTGTTTGCGATTTGCCGGGTTGAAGGAGCGACGTCGTGTAAAGAGACGACCATAAGATCCCTCGCGGAGGGGGCGATTGCAACGAGCGGAAGGAACTCCGTTGCTGCAATCGTACTCATTCGGGAATTTTCGGCTCCCAAGCAGTTTTGAACAAGGCAAAAGGTTCCGTCGAACAACGGCTTCTCCGCCGTCGGGTGCTGTAGCGTCCGCTGTCCTCAGCGGAGGTTCCCGGGCCGCGATTATCTCAGCGACCGATGCGCTGAGACACCGCACACTATAGCGCTATTGCGTACTCATTTTCAGGATTTCGCAAAAGTCCGATTCGGTCAGCGTCATCACTGACAAACGTGATTGCCGAACCAGCGGAATGTTCTTTAGCCGTGGATTGCCTTTGATCTCGCGAAGCGTAACTGCCAACGGTAAGGCTTTGACCGCAGCAATATCGACCGTTGCCCAATCGCCTTCCTTTGCGGTTGGATCTTGGTAGGCGCTCCGAGTCACCTTCGCGATCCCTACTACTGCTTTCTCTTCACCGCTGTGATAGAAAAGCACTTCATCACCTTTTTGCATTCTGCGCAGATTATTTCGCGCAGCATAATTGCGCACGCCGGTCCAGCTCGTTTTGCCTTCTTGGACAAAGTCAGACCAAGAGTACGAAGACGGTTCCTGTTTCACCAGCCAGAAACTTTTCATGCGGGAAGCTAACTCAGCGACATTGAGGCAAGCAACTTTCAGTCAGTGCTGTAGTGTGCGCTGTCCTCAGCGCATTCATCATGGCATGGAACCGACGAGCTCCGCCAAGGACAGAGGGCGCTACAGCCATCGCGTTCGACATTTCAGCTGCTTTATTTCACAATCGACATTATGCCGCGGCTGCCATTTGTCACGTTTGAAGGATCGGAAGGGTGCGGAAAATCCACGCAGGTACAGAGGCTCGCGACGCGGTTGAAGAAATTGCAGATTCCGTTTCTTATTACGCGCGAGCCAGGTGGGACACCGATCGGTGAAACAATTCGCGAACTGCTTCAGTTTGCGCCCCATAACTCTAGCATGATGCCAGAAACTGAATTGCTCTTATTCGAAGCGAGCCGGAGCCAGCTCGTGCGTGAAACGATCAAGCCGGCTCTCGAGCGAGGGTTTTGCGTGATCACAGATCGTTTCTTCGATTCCACAACTGTTTATCAAGGTGCGGCGCGACGCTTGGATCGCGAAATGGTCGAGCGCTTGAATGCATTTGTGGTCGGCGATTGCGTGCCGGATATCACTTTCGTCCTCGATGTCGACGCCGTCACAGCGGAATCGCGAATGCAGAAGAAGCCGCGCAGGGCGGATCGAATGGAGCAAGAGCCTGCTGAGTTTTACGAGCGTGTTCGGCGAGGATATTGCGACCTGGCAGCGCGCGAACCAAATCGCATCGTGTTGATCGACGGCTCGCGCAACGCGGACGAGATCGAGAACGACATCTGGAAAATACTTGGCTCCCGTTTTCCACATCTGACTACTGACGTCTGATCTCTGGACCAACATGGCTTTCTCGCGCATGACAGCATTTGAGTATTTGCGCCGCGCGCACCAACAGAACCGGCTGGCCCACGCCTATTTGATTACAGGACCGCTGGGCAGCGGCAAGGAACTGCTGGCAGCGGATCTCGCGAGTCTCGTTAATGGCACACCAGCTAAAAATGTGTTCTCGGCCAAGGCTCGGGACATTTTTGTTGCCCGACCTGAATCGAAATCCCGACGCATTGTGATCGCGCAAATTCGGGACCTTGAGCACGCGCTCCAAATGCGCGCATCAAACGGTCGGCGCAAAGTGGCCATTATCCCCGATGCCGACCGGCTTCAAACCGAGGCGGCGAATGCGTTTCTCAAGACATTGGAAGAACCACCGAAGGACTCGTTGCTGCTTCTGCTAAGTGCATTGCCCGAGGCTTTGCCGGAAACAATTCTTTCCCGATGCATTGCGATTCCACTCGAGCCAAACGGCCAGCCCCAACGCAGGAACGAAGAAGAGAAGCTGGTCAAGCTACTCCAACTAGCTTCCCATGAAAAAAGTTGGACCGTTCAGTTTGCCTATGGCCTTGCTCAGGAATTTCAGCGTCTGCTCCGCGGCGTGCGGGAGGAGGTGAAGTGTGAAATC
>JBGPNR010000125.1:0-6147 GCA_041487635.1 Candidatus Udaeobacter sp.
ACTGGACGATTCTGCATAACAAGTTTCCTCCAACTCCGAGAGTCGGACTTGTATGGCCGAGGCCGCATCGCCCAGCTCTCATTCTTCTTTTTGCGAAGAAGTTTTTTCGGTTGTAGCCGAATGAGGTGGACCGGACAAATATTCTGGCTCCTGGCTTCTGATGCCTGTGCGGCATCGCACCTTCTTCCCGCCTTCACCTCCGAAACTTTTCGGAGATTGGCCCAGTGGGAAGTTGTATCCAGTTACAGCAGCGCAACTGCTCCCGAGTTTCACGGGATTTCTTGCGCCGATCCACTTTTCCAAGCTCGCAAAGAACTGGATCGAGAAGTAGCGGCTTGCACTTCGAGCGTCAAGATTATTTAATCAGCTGCCAACCCATGCTTTCATGTCGAGCGACGTCGAGACATCTCTGGCTATCAAATCAGAGATTCCTCGACTCGCTCGGAATGACAACAAACCCTGCGCTCTAAGCTTTACCTGACGATGGCCCTATCCAGTCCCAACTTTGTTATCACCGGCGGCGCTGGTTTCATCGGATCCAATCTCACGCTTGTGCTGCAGGAAAAATTTCCGGACGCGCGTCTCACCGTGATCGACGACTTTCGCTCTGGTAATTTCAAAAATCTCGCAGGCTACCGCGGCGACTTCGTCGCGCAAAACCTTGCGCGTTTGGATTGGCGAGAACAATTCGGCGATGAAAAATTCGACGCCATTTTTCATCTCGCTTCGATCACTGACACGACCAACCACGACCAGTTCGAACAAGTACACGACAACGTCGAAAGTTTCCGGCGTCTATTGAGTTTTGCGCGTCCAAAGAAGACCCGGATCATTTACGCTTCCTCGGCATCCACGTACGGGGCTGTCACTCACGCCAGCGTCGAATCAAATGGGGCCGCGCCGACGAATGCCTACTCCTTTTCAAAAGTCATCATGGACAACATTGCCAAGCGCGCTGCTGCCGAGTCGCCTAATTGGATCATCATCGGCTTGCGTTACTTCAATGTTTACGGGCCGCGCGAAGCGCACAAAGGCGTGCCTGCGAGCATGGTGTATCATCTGGCGCAACAAATGAAAGCCGGCCAACGGCCGCGCATTTTCAAACATGGCGAGCAGAAGCGCGACTTTGTTTACGTGAAGGACGCTGTCGAAGGAAGCATCCGCTCGCTCGATTCGCAAAAGAGTGGAATTTACAATCTGGGCTCCGGCCAAGCGCGCTCGTTTAACGAGTTAGTGGACGTTCTCAACAAATGTCTCGGCACAAATTTTCGACCGGATTACATCGATAATCCGCACGCGCACTATCAGAATTTTACTCAGGCCGATCTCACCAACGCGCGCAGCGCGCTCGGTTACGAGCCACGCTTTCTGCTTGAAGACGGCGTGCGCGATTATATGCAGTGGTTGTACGGGTAGCGCACGCGTGTGAGGTTTAGCGCAACGGTGGATCGGCTTCTCAGAAGACGATGACAAATATTCGCTGAAGGCCAAACTGGTGTTGCGCGGAAACCGTCTCAGTCAGGAAATCAGGCGGCAAGCCGCATGGGTTTGACAACCCGTTGAGGACAACGTGTTCCACCTCCGTTAGCCAGATGCGGCCAAATCCCGAAACGCTTTTTCTGACAATTGGAATTCGTGCCAGTCGCTATCGATTTTTGCACCGAACCGTTTGTAAAACTCGATGCCGCGTTTGTTCCACTTCGCGACCCACCATTTAATCATTCCGCAGCCACTCCGCGCTGCTTCTTTTGCTACAGCTTTCATCAGGAGTCCACCGGTTCCTCTGCTCCGCCGCTGTCCGGCAACATAGAGCTCCTTGACGATCAGGTTCGATTTGGCCCGATAAGTGAACGGAACAAAATAATAAACTAGAAATCCAACCAACTCCCCGCGGTCTTCAGCAACGAGACAATGAAAATCCGGCGGCGAATGCCGGAATCCTTGTTCGCGTAACACCGCTTCAGTAACGGCGAAGTCTTCCGCGTATTTTTCAAACTCGGCTAGCTCGCGCATTAACGGAAGCAGATTTGGAATATCGGCTTCGACTGCTTTTCTGATTTCCATGGCGATCTTTGTCAGGCGCGGAGCTCCGCGCAATTTTTTTTTGGAGTGCGGCGACGGGTCGCCGCTTTTAAAGCACGGACGTGTCCGCGCACTCCAAACTTATCCCTCCCAGAAAAATTTCGTTGGGCGACGGATTTCCGGCGGAAGACTCTTGTGCACCGGACAGTTGAGCGCGGTTTGCTCGAGCACTTCGCGATGCGGCGAATCAGGCGGGAGCGGGATATGAACTTCTGATGGAAGCCCCACGATCCGGCGCGGCGTGTCCTTCGACATTTCCTTTTGCACTGACACGCTCATCCCACGCAGATCGACACCGAGTTCCTGTGCCTTGATTCCCATCGTAGTTGTCATGCAGGTGGCGAGAGCTGTGGCAACAAGATCGGTGGGTGAAAACGCTTCGCCTTTACCCTTGTTATCAGTCGGAGCGTCGGTGGAAATTTTGGATCGCGACGGCCCGTGTGTCGCGTTGCAACGCAAATCGCCGGTGTAAGTCACGTCAACTTTGACCATCTCTAATTGTGCGACGCATTAGGCGAGTTGTCATGTTTTGTCCGCAAATTGCGGCCGGATCACCGGGCTGATTCGAAACTGCTAATGTATGAAAAAGAAAGTCACTGGAAAAGATTTGAGCAGGGAAGCGCCGCGCAGTCCTCGTATTCGGGTTGGCGGCTTATGGAATTCTTGGCCGCACAATCGACAAATGTCGCGCGCTAGTGGCCGGGGACATCGGCGAATATCACTTCGATTGTCCGCTCGATAACATGCTCTTTGGTTTCAAAGGTGTGAAGGGCGCTGATTTCAAAGCGCAGATCGAGCAAGGCGCGAGTGACCAGGAGATGATCGAGTGGCTCAACCAAAGCGGCGAAAAGAAAACGCCGGCTGAGATCAAGCGCTGGAGCGAAAAAGTCGAGGCGAGCAGTCTCTACGACGATCTGGAGAAGCACGATTACTTCGTCCGAGAAACAAGGAAACTCGGACTAGACCCGGAGAAGACGACAACATTCGATTGGCTCGAAATCGACGACAGAGCCTCTCTTGCGCAGCAAGCGGCGTGAGTTGCCCTTCGTTGCCCAAAAAATTGCTGTAGCCACGCTCCTGCGGAGCGTTGCCAAAGGAACGGCTCACAGAGCCGTGGCTGCAGAACGCGAGCTACGTCTTGATTAGCGGCGGTGGAATATCTTCCGTTATACCGGTGTCGATGCCGCGGCGCAGTTTGCTGTGTCGAACGCTGTAGAGAAAATAAATCAGCAGACCAATTCCGAGCCAGACAAAGAAACGGATCCAGGTGAGCACCGGGAGGCTGAGCATGAGTACGAGACACAGGAGCACGCCGACGATCGGAAACAGCGGCACGAGTGGAACACGAAACGGCCGCGGACGCCCTGCGTCGGTCCGCCGCAAAACGGCCACGCCGACGCAGACGAGAATGAATGCGAACAATGTTCCAATGTTCGTCAAATCTGAGAGCGAGCCGATGTCGACCAGCATCGCCACTCCGCCAACGACCACTCCGGTCCAAATTGTTGTCACGTATGGCGTGCGGAAACGCGGATGAATTCGAGCAAAGTACTGCGGGAGTAAGCCGTCACGCGCCATCGCCATAAAAATGCGCGGCTGCCCGAGTTGGAAAACAAGTAACACCGAAGTCATTCCAGCAAGCGCTCCGGCGCTGATCAACGCTTCCGCCCATGGTTTGCTCGCGAAAGCGGTGGCGGCGGCGGCCGGATCGCCCAGGTAAACCGTATATTTTTTAATGCCGGCCAGAACCGTGCCCATGAGCACGTAAAGCAACGTGCAAATGATCAAACTGGCAATGATCCCAATCGGCATGTCGCGCCGTGGATTTTTTGTTTCCTCAGCCGTCGTCGAAACGGCGTCGAAACCGATGAAGGCGAAAAAGATGATGGCTGCTCCGCTCATCACCCCGGCAAAACCATTCGGCACATACGGATGCCAGTTCGTCGGATGCACCATGAAAGCCCCGAACGAAATGAAGAAGACAACGACGGCGACTTTGATAATGACAATCATTGTGTTCGTTTTTGCGCTCTCGCGAATTCCGTAGACCAAAAGCACCGTCACCGCTGCGACAATCACGAGCGCCGGAAAGTTCAAGGCGATCGGATGACCGGCAATGGTGGGCGAGGTTGTCGAAGAAAAATCTTTCAGCGTGTCGCCACCTTTTGAGATCAGATCGCTGGCCGTACGGTAATCGTTCACGGCCCAGATTGGAAATTTGAGTCCGAAAAGACTGCCGCAGAGCTTAACGAAATACCCCGACCAACCGACCGCGACCGCCATATTCCCGACCGCATATTCCAGAATCAAATCCCAACCGATGATCCACGCGATGATCTCACCGAGCGTAGCGTAGGAATATGTGTAGGCCGAGCCCGATACTGGAATCATCGAGGCAAGCTCGGCATAACAGAGCGCTGCGAATCCACAAGCCAACGCGGCCACAAATAGCGAAATCGCCACTGCCGGACCGGCACCGGCGCGGCCTAGGATTACGTCCGCCCCTGAAAGCCATGCCTGGATAAAATTGAGAATGGGCGTCTCGAGTCGTGTCGGAAAAGTCTGACCGGCGATTGCGGTACCGATCAGCGCGAAAATTCCCGTACCGATGATGGCACCGATGCCGATACACGTGAGATCGAACGCGGTGAGCGTGCGCTTCATTTGCCGCTCGGGCGCGGCGGCTTCGGCCATCAGATGCTCGGGACTCTTGGTTTTGAAAAGTTGCGAGCCCACCGGTCGAGATCGTCTCATCAAGCAGTTCGACTGGTCAACCCAAAGCTTTGGACGCCGATCTCTAGGACGCGAGTCGAGCGGGCCGAAGTTCTTGACTCGTTCCTGAATTGAGACTCGGAATTTTTCGCAACGATCGGCCTCCTCCTCGTTCGTCCGTGGAAACTAACGAATGAGTTTCTCGCCGGGCGTTTGCCTTCCACCGAGCCCGTTCCTCAACCTGCACAAGATTAGGGTCGACTCTGACAATAAGCGGTGAGCGCGATGCACCAAGATGGGTTTAACTCAATCCAGAAAGGTAAAATAAAATGAATACATTGAATAAAGTAATAACATGGAATCCGCTTAGAGAGATGGAACAAGCGACACAAAATCGCTTCAATCCTTTCTTCCTGGGCGGCTTTCCGAATAGAATGGGCAGTGGCGAGATCCACAGCCTGGCAGTCGCAGATTGGTCGCCGGAGGTTGATATCAGCGAAGATGATCGCGGGTATCTGCTCAAAGCTGACCTGCCTGAAATGAAGAAGGATGACGTTAGGGTAACTGTCGAAGACGGCATCCTTTGCGTTTCCGGAGAACGCAAAACCGAGAAGGAAGATCAGAAGAAGAAATTCCATCGCATCGAGCGATCCTTTGGCAATTTCCGACGCAGCTTCACGCTGCCTGAAGATGCCGACAGCACGAAAGTCACGGCGGAGTTCCACGACGGAGTGCTGAAAGTGCACCTCCCGACAACGCCGATAGCAAGATCAAAAGCTATCGAAGTTAAAGTGAAATAATGCTCTAACACTGATGGCGAGCGTGCGGAAGGTTTCGTGCGTTAGCCCCAGTGGGTATCACAAATCCAGACAAGGAAAACAGAAAGAACTACGTTATGACAAAATCAACCCCGATTCTTACGCTTACGCAAAGCGGACCGCTCGCCGTGTTGCTGCAACGCCAGCGCGACGCAGTCATCCAGTTGGACCGTCACGCACACCGCAAGCACATGCGTGCCGCCTTTTGGAAGACCCTCACTTGGCCATTTCGTGCGCTCACGGCACGAACGCTCGTCGACTACACCGGGCGCCGGCAACAGATTCACGACGACCTGCGGATCCAACATCCCGAATGGGTCGAGCCAAATGGCGAATCCTCCATGCGCCTCTTGGAACAGCTAGACACTTTGACGCGAAGGGGACCCAACGAGTCTATCGCTGCTCCTCAGCGCGCCCTCGAACAGGAACTAAATGAGTGGCCCGGAGCGGGAACACTAAATGAGTGGCCCGGAGCGGGAACGACAAAGGCTGTTTTTGGTACGACGTAAGTCCCATAGGCAAATAGAAGGCTTGG
>JBGPNR010000126.1:0-6055 GCA_041487635.1 Candidatus Udaeobacter sp.
AACTTCGATTCGCAAATCTTCCGGCTTCAGTTCAACGTCAACGTCTTCCGCCTCCGGCAACACCGCCACTGTGGCCGTTGATGTATGGATACGACCTTGCGCTTCCGTCGCAGGCACGCGTTGCACACGATGAACGCCGCTTTCGTAACGCAGTTTTCGGAAGACAGATTCGCCAGAAACTCGGAAGATTGCTTCTTTCAGGCCGCCAAGTTCCGACGGACTCGATTCGAGGTCTTCCGTTTTCAGGCCGGCGGACTCTGCGTAGCGATGATACATGCGGTAAAGATCGGCAGCGAAAATGGCGGCTTCGCTCCCGCCTGTTCCAGCACGAATTTCCACGATGGCATCGCGCTCTTCATTTTCATCCGATGGCAGCATAGCGATCTGAACATCCCGTTCCAGATCGGCCACTCGTTTTTCGAGCTCCGGAATCTCATCGTCAGCCATGGCTGCGATCTCCACGTCGCGTGACGTAGCGAGCTCGCGATTGTCGTCCAATTGCTTTCGGGCAATTTCGAGTTCGTCCCACTTCGCCAGCACTTGCTTGATGTTCGCGTGCTCGCGCATCATTTCGCTCGCACGTCGTCGATTGGAAAAAAGCGCCGGGTCGGCAATATCGTGCTCCAGTTGTTCGAAGCGTTTGCGTTTAAGTTGAATGAGGGAATTCAATTCCATGAAGGGTAGTGGCGGCTATGTCAGCCGCTCGAGAAGGCGTTCGCCGCGCGGCAAACGCCTCTACAAGAATCTAAGCTTTCTTCTCAGCCCGCGCGGCTTTGGTGCTACCGTAACGGCGGGCAAACTTTTCAACGCGCCCGGCGGTATCCACAAACTTCTGTTCGCCTGTGAAAAATGGATGGCAAGCGGCACAAATACCGATCTTAATATCGCGACGCGTGGAGCGGGTGTGATAGACCGCGCCGCATGCGCACACCATATCGGTTTCGTAATATTCTGGATGGATGCCGGTTTTCATCTTCGAAATGGAGTGCGGAACTTAATCGCGAGAAGCCGCCCGCGCAAGGTATGAAATCGACCGACCCATTGCTCAACGCTTGGCGACAAACTCTGCGCCGCGCAAAAGATGGGCCTGCCATCGTCAACACCTGCGGCGACGTTCTCCGAAAATTTGCCGGTGTAGAGGAACGCGCCCGCGACTTCGAGTCCAATCTTGGGATGTTTTCGCCGGGTAGTGTCATCGCTATTCAGATCGGAAACCACGAAGACTGGCCGTCGATCTTGATTGCGTGTTTGCGCAAGCAGCTGGTTGTTCTCCCTTTGGAACAATCGATAAGCGACCAGCAACGCGACGCTGCTTTAGAGCTTTGCAAAGCCAGGGCTGTAGTATCCGCTATCCCCGCGGGAAACTCTCCACAGGTATTTCCGCTGAAGACAGCCAGCGCTACAGAACATTGGGATGATCATTTGCCATCGCTTCTCAAGCTTACTTCGGGCACGACGGCCGCGCCGCGTGCAATTCGGTTTCGCAGTCATCAGCTACTGGCCGATTGCAATCAAATTTGCGATACGATGGGTATTAGCGATGCCGATCTGAATTTTGGCGTGATCCATATCTCGCACTCCTATGGGTTCAGCAATTTGCTCACGCCTCTGATTGCACGCGGTGTACCGATGGTCGTGAGCCGCGACAGAACACCGCGTGCGATCCTCTCCGATCTTGCCCACAGCAACGCCACAGTTTTTCCCGGAATGCCGGTTTTCTATCAGGCATTCTGCGAAATGGAACACGTTCCCGTGCTGTCGAAGTTGCGACTCTGCATTTCTGCAGGCGCGCCGCTTTCGCGTGCGGTCGCGAAGAAATTCCGGGAAAAGTTCAACCTGAGCATCCACTCGTTCTACGGTGCGTCGGAATGCGGCGGGATCTGTTACGAGCGCGAAACAGCAAATGAG
Organism: Candidatus Udaeobacter sp.; assembly: GCA_041487635.1. Lineage (GTDB taxonomy): Bacteria > Verrucomicrobiota > Verrucomicrobiia > Chthoniobacterales > UBA10450 > Udaeobacter. The sequence goes on from JBGPNR010000126.1 coordinate 1,909, forward strand.
GGGGAAGGGTTTGTCGGGCAGCCGATGAAAGGCGTCGGCGTTGAACTGCTCAACCCAAACGCGCCGACGAGCCAGATTCAGGTGCGCAGCCCCGGCGTCGCCGATGGCTATTTTCCGGAACCGGATGAGGAAAAGCTGGGTGATGGAATTTTCGTGCCAGATGATCTGTTGGCGCGGGACGAGTCCGGATTCAAGATCGTCGGCCGGATTTCGGATGTGATTAACGTCGCGGGGAAAAAGGTGAATCCGGCAGAAGTAGAAGCGCATTTGCTGCGCTTTGGCGGTGTGCGACAGGCAGTCGTGTTCGGTCTTCCCGCAGGGTCGGGATTGCGCAACGAAGAAGTGGCCGCATGCGTGGTGGTATCGCCACAGGTAAGCGAAAGCGATCTGCTGCGATTTTGCCGGGCTGCCTTAAGTGCTTGGCAAGTGCCAAAGCGGATTTTTGTCGTGGACGCCATTCCGATGAATGAGCGCGGAAAAATTAGCCGGCGCGAGCTGGCGCGGCGGTTTTCGACACCTGGTGCGAGTTCCCCGTTGCGAAGATCGGGTTCTTGATAGAGCCTTCAGATGGGATTTGGTTATACGACACAGGAACACCATGCCGAAATCACACCCCCAACCTAAGTCAATAGAAGCTCAAATGGAATCTTCAGATAGCGAAGAACGGGACCAAACCGACAGTCCACCTATTCCGCAAGAGCAAGAACCTATGCCGGAAGTTGGTGAGAATGTGGAGAGTGCCCAGTCCGAGGAATGGTGGAGCGCGTCGGAACCAGCCCCGGACTGGAGCCAACCTTCAACCGACGCTACGGAAAGAGAGGTTGTTCCCACGAAGGAGCCGAGCACGGCTGATGTTTATTTCTGCGGCCACACGAGTCTCTTTCCGTTGAGCCGTGCGGTGCGAGCAATAGCAAATCAGAGACTCACTGGCGTACTGAGAGCATTTTGGGAACAGGAGCCGATCGAGCTTCTGGCGCGCGACGGGGAGATTGTTTTCGTCACGACGCGAGACCCAGATCTTTATTGTCCTGGCACTCCGCCCATCCTTGCCGAAACGGACGTGGTGGCTGTTGACAGAGCGCGAAATCAACAAAGGGAAACAGGAACTCCGCTTCTTCTAACTCTTGCCCGTCAGGAATCGATCGCTCGCCAGCCAGCATTGGAGTTGATGCATCATTATGGCCAAAAGCTTTTCTCCGAGCTTTGGACCGCGCCACGCGTGTGGGTGATGTTTGAAAAGAATGCCGATTTGTTAAGTGACGTCGCGGACATCGAGGGGGAGCCAAATGTGAGGGATTGGGCGCTGGAAACTTTGCGTCTTGTTGAGAATCCGGAGCAACCTGCAAGTTTCGACCCGACATCGATTCCCGCTTACACGAAAGAGGGTTTCGAACGGGTGCAGCGGTTGAAGCTGACTTCAGACGAGGCCCAATTCGCGTCGCAATTCAATGGTGCCCGGTCCGTGCAACAAATTGCCAAGAATCTAAGGTTCGATTTGAAATCTGCCCGGCAACTGCTGTTCCGGTTTCTTGCCCTCGAAATAGTGGAATGCTGGCCTGCCAGCACGTCGGCAAAGCCTGAGCAGCCAAGCTTCTTTCAGCGTCTTCGCGGCTCGGGTCGACGCGACCGTTAGATTCATCCCGAACGCCGTCGGGGACGGTCGCTCATGAAGAGAAAAATCCTGGTCGTCGATATCGGCGGCACGTACGTGAAACTGCTTATGTCGCGCCGCGTCGAGCGCGAATTCGTTTCTGGTCCGCGAATGGGCACGGCCGAGTTCGTCAACAGATTCAAGCAGAACGTGCGCGGCTGGAACTTTGATGTTGCATCGATTGGTTTCCCTGCGCCGGTGCGCAACGGCCGAATCACCAGGGACCCCAAACATTTGGGCAAAGGCTGGGTCCGCTTCAATTTTGCGAGGGCGCTCGGAATACCTGTGCGCGTGGTCAACGATGCAGCGATGCAAGCGGTTGGCAGTTACTATGGCGGGCGAATGCTTTTTCTGGGACTTGGCACCGGCCTGGGCTCCGCACTGGTGTGGGACAAGACTCTTATGCCGCTCGAGCTCGGCGATCTGCCATATCCAGATGGCCACATCATTGAAAATTATCTCGGCATTCCAGGGCTGGAGCTCTTAGGCGAGAAAAAATGGAAACGAGAAGTTGCTTACGCAGTCACACAATTAAAAAAGTCGTTCATCGCAGATTATGTTGTCCTCGGCGGCGGTCTCGTGCATCGGCTCCGTCAATTGCCAAAAGGAACTGAGCGTGGGCGAAATGAAAACGCATTCCTCGGTGGAATCCGTTTATGGGAGATCAAAAGAAATTCGCGCGACCTGAAATGGCGGATGCTGTAAGCGCGAGAACTTCGGGTTGCGAAAGGCTTCGATATTCTCGGGATTTCCGCAACTGGAAGCTGCGCTTTACTTAGGCGGACCCGGAACGAGGCGATCTTGCACGGTGAAACCGAGGCTTTCCAATTCCTGGCATCGGTTTGTACTACGACTAAAGGCCGATGGGCTGCAAGGCTTTTGAGAGATACTGTTGTCACTTATAGGAACCCGAATGTATACGAGAATCCGAATCGCGGCTGCGGCGATCGCGACAGTTCTGGCGTTGGCTTTGCTTTTGACTGGTCGTAGTTCCAAAAAAGAAAGCGAGCGCCCGGCCGATGAGGTGATCGAGCAAACCTATAAGGTCAATGCCGACGCCAGCCTGCGTATTACGAACCCGCGAGGATCGGTCGCGATCCGCGGCGGGGATACATCGGAGGTGCGGATGCACGCGGTCAAATCGGCCTCTAGTGCCGGTCAACTTAAGAACATCACCGTGGATGTGACGGCGGAACCTGGCGACGTCTTAATCAAGACCGCGTTCCTGCGGCAAAAGAACATGCCGTTCTACGCCGGCATGACTGCGGTCGACTACACCTTATCCGTTCCGCGAAGCGCTAGAATAGCCCGCCTTGATTTGGATGATGGCAAAGCGTCGGTTGAGGGAATCCAGAATGCAGACGTGCGGGCCAACGTGGTGAACGGTCAGCTCGAGATCCGAGACTGCTGCGGCAATCTTAAAGTGGCGGTTGCGAATGGTGGGCTCGATATCGTCTATGGTCGGTGTGAAGGACCATATTTCTCGGCTGACGCCCAGATTTTGAACGGAAACGCGCGTCTTTCCATTGCGCGCGGCGCCGCATTGCGCGTGCACGCCGAAACATTAAACGGAAAAATCACGAACAGCCTCGACACGATGGTCGAACTCAACGGCCAGTCTTCACGCAAGATAGACCTGTCCCTTGGTACCGGCAGGCGCTCTGACCTTACAGTGCGCGCAACATCGGGTGATATTACGATCGTCGCTGCGGAACCTGGCGGATAAGTCGCACGCTTATTTACTTTGGGCTACGGAATTGTCGCTGCTTCGCGGTGATTTCACACAGCGGAAGCCGAGGTGGTTCGTGCCGGTGTTAACCTCACCCTTGCCGCGCGTGCCAACGATGTAGCGTGAGCAATATTGGTCGTTACAAAGAAATGAGCCTCCGCGATGCACGCGCTTTTTCTCGTTAGGCTCAGCGGGATCAAACGGTGACTCAGGACCTTTCGGATTGCTCACAACGCCGCCTTTGTCGATAAGCGTCTGATAGTAATCGGGGCGATACCAATCGCTGCACCATTCCCATACATTGCCAGCCATGTCGTAAAGTCCGTAACCATTCGGTGGAAACGATTTCACCGGCGCGATCCCTGCATAACCGTCTTCACCAGCATCTTTCACCGGAAATTTTCCCTGCCAGGTGTTTGCCATCCATTTTCCGCCGGGCCGAAACTCATCGCCCCACACGTAGGTTTTTCCGGACAACCCGCCGCGCGCGGCAAATTCAAACTCGGCTTCAGTCGGCAGACGTTTCCGCGCCGATTTCGCGTAAGCTTCCGCGTCAGGATAAGCGATCTGCAACACGGGATAATTTTCCTTGCCTTTGATATCGCTTTGCGGCCCGAGCGGGTGCCGCCAGCTCGCGCCGGGGACGTAGCTCCACCATCGATAGTGATCGTCGAGGGACACCGCCTGCGCGACGGGCGTGAAGACCACGGAGCCGGCGACGAGGTTCTCCGCGGGCGCGGTGGGGAACTCCTCGCGCGTCGGCTTCT
>JBGPNR010000127.1:0-6035 GCA_041487635.1 Candidatus Udaeobacter sp.
ATGCCGACAGATCGCGGTAAATGGAATAGCGCTGCTCTTCGAGGATGCCGGTCGTAGCTTCATACTGTTCCTGAACTCCAACACCCCAGTTATCATTGAGTCGACAATATCCACCGACAACAAACAAGCTGCTGTTCTGGAAAAACGGATTGCCATTCAAATAGCGATGTCCGACCGTCAATTGCACATTGGATAGCGGCTGAACGTTCGCCAACGTATCGACTTCCGTAAAACCCTTCGCGAAAGCGGGCACCTGCGAGTTTATCGTAAACGACATCCAGGGCAGCGGGGAAAACCGGAGATTATTAAAGAAGTTTGAGTAGTCCGTGCGGTCGTACGGATTGTCGAAATTCACGTCAAAGAAGGTGTCGAGTTCGAGCCAGGTGATCGTTTGATCGTCGCGTCGTGTCTTCAGTCGATTGCGAATCCCAACCCGCCACACTGTCCAGTTATCGATCGAGTCGATAGTCGTAAACTGCGGGAAGTCAATTGCACGCAACTGCGTCGAGGGCTCAAAGCGGTCGAACTGCAAAATTGAGGTTGGGTTAGGTCCGTCCTCTTTGACGTACGGGAAGTCTGTAAAGGGTTGGATGACATGCATCAATCCGTCTAATCCCCACCCGCGGCTTTGCACATTCTCCCACGTACGCGAGATCTTGAACGAAGCTTCTGCGCCTGTGTTGAACACCGAGCGAAACGTGTCGCCATCGAATTTGACCGGGTTAGCCGTTGTGGGTGGCGGCAGAATAAAGTCAGGTACGAGGGGATTTGATGGTGGCACAAAGGTTGTGGATCCCAAGTCCCATGTCTTGCCATAATAGGTGCCGCGATAGCCAACCCGCGGCACGATGGAAAGCCATCCAAAGTATGTGTTTGGATACGTCAGTTGATGAAAAGTGTCGAAACGATTCGAATTGTAATTCTGGAACCCCGAACCGTCCGGGAATTGCAGTCGCAAATTCGCAAAGCCGCTCTCGCCTTCGTAAAAAATCGGTCCACCGAAAAGCCCATGCCGTTTAATGTCCAGGACTACTTCTGGCAAACGTTCTGTTGTGGTGAAAAACTCGTTAGCCTGAAAACGCGTAATGCCGGTGAGGGTAAAAAAAGGGTTTGTCTTCGTCAATGCGACCACATTGTCCGGAACAGGATCAATGCGAAACTCGCCTGGATAGAAGTCTTCCATGACATATGGATCGCTAAGCTTGGTAAGATTGGCGATGCCGTAGATGCTATCGGTAAAATTCGTGCGATCTTCCAGACTAAGCCGGTATCGCCCGGTAGGAACACCCTGCCGAGGGATCGACGTTTGATTCAGGTTCGGATCTTGATCCTGAATGTAAAAGGATTTTATCCTCGCCTCACTGTCCTCATCCTTGCCATAATCAATAATGGGATCGAAGCCGATGGCAGGCCCACGACGGCCAAAGTAATCGAGCCGAAGGCTCCCCTTGATGTTGTCCGTGATCGGAAAATTTACCTGAGTCAGGAGGGAAGGTCCCCAGTTGCTCGTGTATGCGGGTGAAATCGAAAAGCTGAACGTGTCACTGAGCGATTGATAGAGGTAGGGCCACCAGAAAACCGGCACCTTCCCGACGTACGCCGTCACGTATTGGAAAACGACGCGGTCCTTCTCATAAATGCGAATCTTCCGTGCGTGAAGATGGAAATCGGGTTTCGCCGAATCCTGCGTCGTAAAAGTGCCGTTATGTATAAGATAACCATTTTCCGAGATTGAGTTCACATCCGCGCCAGTCAGAAAATAAGGCTCTGACTCGGTACGCCCATTCGTTGTCCGGATCTTTTTTGTTTCGGTGTTGTACACGCCGCTTTCCGCGGTGTAGAGGCTCATATCTCGGTAGATCCGCACATGCCCTCTCAATTCCACGTCGTGCGTGGTGGAATTGTATTGCGCGTAATCGGCGTAAATGTCCGTGTTGCCAAGGTGAATCGCCACGTTGTCGCGCGCTGTTGCCAGCCCGTTTTCATAGGTCGTCTCGCCGGTGGACGTGATTTCAATCGGCACATTCTGTGGAGTTTTTATTTCTCCACTGACCAAACCGGCGCTCGCAAATACAGCGGCGAGCAACAAGACCAGTGTTCGCATGGCGCACGCCGAACGTACTGCGGCAGAAGCTTCCTGCAAAGCCAAAACGGCCTACGGAGAGACAAAATATGCTAGCCGAGCCATTTCGACCCCTCCTCAAGCCGAAAGTCGTCCGCGTTATGCCTTGATTAAGGCTGCAATCAACGGTTTTCTTCATCCGGGATGAGCAAGTCTACCGACCAGGTCTTCCTCAACGCCAAGCAATGGCTGCTTTCTTGGCTGGCTGGGTCGCCCACTTGGATGGTTCAAGTGGTGTCGAGTTTGATCAATATTTTCACGCTGCTCGCTGTATTCCTCACACTTTTCGCACTCATGTCGGTGTTGGAACGAAAAATTCTTGCACGGATGCAGAACCGATACGGCCCAAATCGTGTGGGACCGTTCGGTCTTTTTCAGCCAATCGCCGACGGTATCAAAATGCTGATCAAGGAAGACATCGTCCCGATGCGGGCCGACAAGATAGTGCATTTCCTCGCCCCGATCCTGATCGCCGCTGTGGCCATCCTCACCTTGGGCGTGATTCCGTATGGCCGGAACATGACGCCGTTTACAATCGATGGCGGCATTCTCTTTTTCTTTGCAGTTGGATCGGCTACGGAACTTGCCGTGTTCATGGCCGGCTGGGGCAGCAACAACAAATATTCGATGCTCGGCGCGATGCGCGCCATCGCGCAAATGATCAGCTATGAGCTGCCGCTTATTATCAGTGTTCTTCCGGTCGTGATGGTGGTCGGCTCGCTTACCCCTGACCGGATTGTCGCCGCGCAGGCTGAATACACGTTTGGCCTGGTTCCGCGCTGGTTTGTCTTTACGCCATGGGGCGCAGCCGCGTTCATTCTGTTTTTTGTATCCGGTCTCGTGGAGTCAAATCGCACTCCGTTCGACGTTCCGGAAGGCGAATCCGAGATCGTCGCGGGTCACATGACCGAATATTCCGGCTTCAAGTACGCCACATTTTTCATGGCGGAATACCTTGGCATGTTCGCCGTCAGCGGGCTGGGCATAACTCTATTCCTTGGTGGCTGGCATGCGCCTGTGCGGATGCTTGAGTTTATTCCGTCCTACATCTGGTTCTTCGCAAAGCTGAGTGCGCTCCTATTCGTTTACGTTTGGGTTCGGGGAACACTCCCCCGCATCCGGGTCGATCAAATGATGAACTTCGCCTGGAAATTCATGTTGCCGCTGGCGTTCACGTGCATCATCGCCGCTGCCGCGTGGCATTATTGTAGGCGGGGCGCGCGCGGCTGGCTGTGGTCGTTTTTGGTGATCGCAATCGTTTATGCTGCCCTGTCGATGTTGCTCGATACGAAAAGAAAGTTCGCGCCGCGCGTTTATCGCTTCGCTGAATGAACAGCGCCGCGTTTATCGTCACTGCCATATTCACGGTCGCCGCGGCGCTCGCGGCTGCGACGTTGCGAAAATTGATGCACGCCGCGCTCAGTTTCGCGGTCGCATTGGTTGGTGTCGCGGCGCTTTTCTTTCTGCTGGGTGCTGAATTTGTCGGCCTGGCGCTGGTATTCATTTATATCGGCGCCGTCGCGGTCTTGATCGTTTTTACGATTCTCCTAACGCGTCGCGATGTTGGAAGAAATCGCGGATTCAACTGGGGCGGGGCTCTCGTCGCTGTCGCTGTGTTTGGCAGTTTGACGTGGTCGATTTTAAAGACGCAATCGCTTGCTATCATCGCCCCACACATGCCGGCGCTTACGGTCAAACAAATTGGCGCAGCATTGATGACCACTTATGTCTGGCCATTGCAATGCGTCGGGCTTCTGCTGACTGCCGCGCTCATCGGCGCGCTGATTCTCGTGATGGAGGAAAAACGATGACACCCACTCTCCAGGTTTTTCTCATCGTTTCTGCCGCACTATTTTCCATTGGGCTGCTCGCGGCGCTGAGTCGCCGCCACGCTATTTTCATTCTCATCGGGATCGAGATGATGCTGGCGGCTGCAAACGTGAATTTTATCGCGTTCTGGCGTTTTGGTCCGCAGCATCAACCGCCCATTGGCGTCATGATCGCACTTTTTTCTATTGCCATTGCCGCTGCCGAAGCCGCCGTTGGTCTTGCCATGGTCATCGCTGTTTACCGCCACTATCACACGACCAACGTCGATCAACTCGATCAACTCAAAGGATGAATTCCTGGATCATAACCTGGCTCTGGTTGATCCCCGCAGCGCCGTTTGCGGCTTCGTTGATCATTTTGAGTTTGTCGAAGGCGCGGCGGAAAAGCGCAGTCGCGCTCGCAGTAATTGGCGAGGTATTCGCGCTCGCGCTGTCGATCTTGGCCTTTGTGTCCACGCTGCAAGCCACCGGCCTTCGTGCCGTTCAGAATTTCAATTGGTTCACGTTCGGCGAACATGTCTTGCGGCTCGGATTTCTTCTCGATCCGCTGGCTGCCGCGATGCTCGTGATGATTGCGCTAGTGGGGCTCTGCATTTTTGTCTTTAGCGTCGGCTACATGGCCGATGACAAAAATTTCACCCGCTTTTTCGCGTACCTCTCGTTTTTCTCCGGCGCGATGCTGGGCCTGGTCATCGCAAATAGTTTGCTTTTGCTTTTCATTTTTTGGGAACTTGTCGGGCTCGCATCGTATTTACTCATCGGGTTCTGGATCGAAAAACCGAGCGCCGCGGCTGCCGCAAAGAAGGCATTTATCACCACGCGTATTGGCGACATGGGATTTTTTCTCGGGATGCTGTGGCTCTACGGCCGCAGCGGCACACTTCTTTTTTACGATGGTGGAAACGGTTGCCTCGAAAGTGCCGGTCTGGCCATGCTCGGCGCAAGCGCCACGTTCATTGCGCTGTTAATCTTCTGCGGTGCAGCAGGAAAGTCCGGACAATTCCCGCTGCATGTGTGGCTACCGGACGCGATGGAAGGTCCGACGCCAGTGAGCGCGTTAATCCACGCAGCGACGATGGTTGCCGCCGGAGTGTTCCTTGTAGCACGCGTCTATCCGGTTTTCTCGTTAGGCGCCATTAACGGCGTAACGCCCTCCCTTATCGTCGTAGTGTGGATCGGAGTAACCACAGCGCTGATGGCCGCGCTCATCGCGATCGCGCAGGAAGACATCAAACGCATACTGGCGTATTCGACCGTATCGCAACTTGGTTTGATGATGGTCTCATTGGGCGTCGGCGGCGTCGCGGCTGGAATCATGCACCTCCTTGCGCACGGTTTTTTCAAAGCGCTTCTGTTCCTCGGCGCAGGCTCTGTGATCCACGGATGCCACGGCGAACAGGACATTCGCAAAATGGGCGGTCTCCGGCGCCTCATGCCGGTGACATTTATGACGTACGCCATCGGGATGATGGCGCTCAGCGGCGTGCCGTTCTTTTTCTCCGGCGGCTGGACCAAAGAAGAGATTCTGCACGCAACCGCACATTGGCACGCGTCGCGTTGGCCGTTTTATCTCATGCTGGCTGGCGTCATTCTCACCGCGCTCTACATGACGCGGCAAATGATCTGCGTCTTTTTCGGCCAAACACGCTCTTGTTCCGAGCACGCGCACGAAAGCACACGTGTAATGACGATGCCTCTGATCGTGCTGGCGCTTTGCGCAATTTTTTTCAGCGTATTGCTTACGCCTGCGTGGCCCTGGCTGCACGGATATCTACTCGGCGAACCTGTGCACTTCGAGATCGCGGGTTTGGTTCAGCCGATGCTATTTGTTTCGCTCGCACTCGTTAGTGCAGGTGTCGTCGTCGGGGTCTGGATGTATCGCAAGGCTGGTGTGTCAGATCGAGATCGGCCAGCGGAGATAGACCCGCTGGAATACGCGCAGCCTGCGTTGTTTCGGTTTCTCGCGAACAAAATGTGGATCGACGAACTTTACGACCGCACGGTCATCGCCTTCAGTTGGATGGCCGCACGTCTGTCCGACTGGATGGATCGCTATTTCTGGGACGGCTTGGTGCGCGGATTTG
>JBGPNR010000128.1:0-6029 GCA_041487635.1 Candidatus Udaeobacter sp.
TAGGAGTGCGATGCGTCCTCGCATCGCTTTCAGAACGAAAAGCCCTGGCGAAAGAAGATACTGCGATCACATTTCGCATTCACCGTGCGAGAGATTGGCCGCTTCCCCAAAAGCGGCGCGAGGACGCGCACGCACTCCGAAAGTCCGGCAGTTGCCGGACGAAACCGAATGCCGCAGGTCCGAGCATCCGAGCGCTTGCCACTTAGCATTCACTGATCACGCTCCGCTGCTCGCGCTATCGTAATTTGCCTGGATGAAAACTAAGCCTCACGTCATTCGAACGAAGAATTTCGCTGCTGACGCCGCTGACTTCATTCTTGAACAGGCGCACAAAGCTATTGGCGAACGCAACGAATTCCGGATCGCACTCTCGGGCGGGAACACTCCGCGGCCGGTTTACGCGCGGCTTGCGGCGCTTGGGCACGATCTGCCGTGGGACTTGATCCGTATCACGTTCGGAGACGAGCGTTGTGTGCCACCAGACGATCCAGAGAGCAACTTCAGAATGGCCTGGGAAACTCTTCTGGCGCCTGCTCGGGTTCCGGGAAAATCGATTCTGCGCATGCGCGGCGAAGTTAATCCGCAAATTGCAGCGCAAGAGTACGAAGACCAGCTCGATCTCATGGCCCGACAACACACCGAACCAATTTATCGGCACGACCTGATTCTTCTCGGCTTGGGCGATGATGGACATACGGCATCGCTTTTTCCTGGAACAGCCGCATTGGAAGAGACAACACGACGGGTCGTGGCAAATTTTGTTCCCAAGTTGAACGCCTGGCGATTGACCTTCACATTTCCGCTCATCAATCAGGCACGGCACATGTTATTTCTGGTGGGTGCGGCGAAAAACCCCGGTTTGATCGAGCGCGTGTTGGATGGTGACCAGCAGTTGCCCGCCGCGCGGGTGGATCCTTCAGCAGGAGAAGTGACATGGATGATTGGGGAGTAGTTGCAGCGCCACGGGATTGCCTGGAAAGCGACGCGAGGACGCGGTCGCACTCCGAAAGCTCCGCAAAATCGAGCAATCTCTGCTCCGTATTTCGCGCGCAGCGCTTTGGGAGTGCGGGGCGTCTTCGCACCGCTTTTCTGAACGGCAGGAGGCCCGTGCGTCGGCGCGCTTTGCGCTAGGATCAATCATGATGCGCACGATCATTGTTACAGGCTCGGCCGGACTAATTGGCTCGGAAACTGTCAGGCGTTTCGCCGGCGAAAGCGCGCGTGTGATCGGGATCGATAATGACATGCGCGCAAAATTTTTCGGCGCCGAAGCTTCCACGAAAAAAACGCGCGACGATTTGATTGCGAATGTTTCGGGGTACGAGCATCACGACCTCGACATTCGCGACACCGCCGCTGTGACAGAGCTATTCAAACGGCACAGCGACTCGATCGGCGCGATTGTGCATACCGCGTCGCAACCGTCACACGACTGGGCAGCTCGCGATCCGCAAACCGATTTTACCGTCAACGCAAACGGCACGTTGAATCTTTTGGAGGCCGCCAGACAGTTTTCTCCTGAGGCGCCGTTTATTTTTACTTCGACGAACAAAGTCTATGGCGACACGCCGAATCGTTTGCCGCTGCGGGAACTGAAGAAACGCTGGGAAATCGAGCCGGGCCACGAATACGAGCCGGGCATCGCTGAGACGATGAGCATCGATTACACGAAGCATTCCCTTTTTGGCGCGTCCAAGGTTGCCGGCGACATTCTCGTTCAGGAATACGGGCGTTATTTCGGAATGCCCACGGTATCCTTCCGTGGCGGTTGTCTCACCGGACCCGCGCACGCCGGCACGGAACTGCATGGTTTTCTTTCCTATTTAATGATCTGCGCCGTCAGCGGGAGGCCTTACCGTGTTTTTGGTTACAAAGGCAAACAGGTGCGCGACAACATCCACAGTTTCGATCTGGTCGAAGCATTCGCGGAATTCATTCGCGCGCCGCGTGCCGGAGAAGTTTATAACATCGGCGGCAGCCGGCACAGCAACTGTTCCATGCTCGAGGCCATCGAGATGTGCGAAGAGATCAGCGGCAAAAAATTAAACTGGACCTATGAGGACAGCCACCGCATCGGCGATCATATGTGGTGGATCAGCGACGTGCGAAAGTTCCAGTCGCATTATCCAAACTGGAAATTTCGCTACGGGATACGCGAAATTCTCGAAGAAATTTATCACGCGGTTGCGGGATGATTGGGTGGCGGAGACACGCCTAAAACAAAAGCGGTGCGAGGACTCACCGCACTCCAAAGCACTGCGTGCGAAATTCTTGATGAGACGCAATTGCTTTCGCGCAGCTTTCAGAGTGCGACGCGTCCTCGCGTCGCTTTGATAAGAGCACTTGCTCGCTCACGAATGGCAAGCGCTTCCACGCTTCAACGATGTAACAATGTAACAATGTAACGATGTAACCGCCTAATACTCTTCGCCTTCGTCTTCTTTCGGCGTTACGACGCGATCGTCTACTGCATACGCGTGAAGCATTACCGCGATGAGGTAAAAGAAAAAGAGGCCGATGCCGAAGCCGGCCGAGGCGACTGCGGCCAGAAGTACGAAAATTCCCACGGGAATCGCTCCGGCCATCCACAAAAAACCTGCGAGTTTATGTCCTTTGTAGATATGTCCCAAACCTGGAATGATGCTTAGGATAACCGCCACCCCGTCACTCGCTTTGCCTTCCGCAGTTTCCGTCGCGCCGCGCTTCCAATCGCATCGGTCACAGCTTTGCGCGTCCTTTGGAAGGAGATGCCCGCAGTAAGGACAGGCCATTTTATCCGCCGCGGGTGATTCAGGGCGAGTCGGTGGTGCGTCCGTGTACTCCACGCTCATTTCAAACATTGAACGTTCACAAGCCGCACCGAATTCGTCAAGCAAAGTCGTGGGCCGTGTTGCGGTAAATGCCATGAGCTGCACGCGCGTGGGTCGCCTCGCCCTTCATAAGGGAGAGGGGGAGGGTGAGGGTTGCTGTAGGCGAATGGTTTCTATGGGCCTCGAACCCCTCACCTCAATCCTCTCCCCTTGCGAAGGGGAGAGGCAAAGCGCACTATCCAAATTGCCGCGAAATCGCGAATGCTTTCGACATAAATTGCTGTCGCTTTGATGGGCACGCACAGGGTAGAGATCATTCCGTTGAAACGCGCGCTTCTTCTTTTCGTCGCATTCTCTGCGCAAGCCTTTGGCGCAGGACTCGGCTCCTCTGCTGACCTGGTTGTCAGTGATTCTCCTCCCGCAACGCGGCACAACGGAGTGCGCGTGACTTATCTCGGCACGAACGGCTACCAGTTCGAATTCAAAGGTCACGCATTACTTGTCGATCCTTATTTCTCGCGCGTGGATCTTCTGAGCGTTGCGTTTGGTTCGCGCATTCAACCGGACATTTCTCGCATCGCGGATGGAATGCGCCATCTCGCACCGAAGGTGGACGCGATCCTGGTGACTCACGGACATTTCGATCATTTGCTCGATGTCCCGATTATCATGTCGAAAACGCACACACGTCTCATTGCTTCGCGGTCGAGCATCGATCTTGCGAAGCGAGCAGGCGTTTCGTCAGGCGACGCGGTAGCCGCGGGAGATATTCGGCGAATTGGCCCATGGAAAATTCGCGTGTTGCCCGCGACCCACGATCGGCTTTTTGGCAAGGTGCCGTTTGATCGACATGAACAGCGCAGTGCTGGCCCACCGCAACGCGCGTCCGATTGGATTTGCGGAGAACCGCTGGCGTTTCTCATCGAAATCAACGGCCAACGCATTTACATCGATTCCGGCGGAACACCTGCGCAACTGCCGCCGAACGAGTCCGGCAGCAGCCGGATGGATCTCGCGATCTTGGGCATGGCCTTGCCCGATTCGAGAGCACGATTGGCTGCCGCGTTGGAACGTTTGCAGCCGCGTTACGTTCTGCCGAGTCACCAAGACAATTTTTTTCGGCCGTTGGACGCTGGATTTCAATTTGGGCCGCTCACGGATTTCCCGCGGGTGCAACGCGACTGCGCGCGAGCGAGTCGCAGCCGCTTGATCCTGATGGATTATTTTCGGCCATGGACACTGCCGAGGCGGTAAATCCCAAATCCCAAGCACCAAATCCCAAACAAGACGGAACCAACTCCCAACCTTCAAATGGAAGACAGTGCAAAGCCACGTGATCTTGAAGATCGGACGTTCCGGTTCGCAGAGTCTGTGCGGACGTTCGTAAAGCAGTTACCGAGGACGGTCAGTAATGTGGAAGATGAAAGCGATGCGAGGGACGCATCGCACTCCCAAAGCACAGCGTGCGAAATGCAACTGAGACGCCATTATGTTTTGTCCCGCCGCCGCGGGACTTTCGGAGTGCGCACAACCTGCCCGCCGTGTGCGGGCGTCCTCGCGTCGCTTTTGCTTTTTTTGGAATTTGACCATTGAGATTTGCCTGGGATTCGGAGATTGGGATTTGGGATTTTGCGTCGGGATTTCGCGCGACAAGTTAGATGAAGAAGAACATCAATCTTGTGACCATCGGAGTTGAAAAGAGCGCAGCGCGCAAACGTTACAGCGACTGCGCGCGAGCAAGTCACAGCCGTTTAATCCTATTAGATTATTTTCGACCATGGACGCTGCCTCCGGCAGTAAACCCCAAATCACAAAACCCAAATCCCAAGGAGCGTGACCACGGATTACACGGATGGCACTGATATTCGGAATACAGTTCTTCCATATCCGCGTGATTCGTGAAATCCGCGGTTCTGCAGCTTTTGGAATTTGGCGATTGAGAGTTGCCTGGGATTTGGAGATTGGGATTTGGGATTTCGCGTCGGGATTTCACGCGACAAATTGGATGAACATCAAAGAGCATCGATCTTGTGACCATCGGAGTTGAAAAGAGCGCGTTGCGCGAACGTTACGGCCTGTTGTTGACAGCGCTGGCGCCAGTGGTTCCGCAAATCCTCGGGAGCGGGTTCAACATTTGGTACAACGCGACAGTTATTGAGCCGCTGTTCACTCCCGCATTGAAGCAACGCTTCTTCGAAGCGGTCGTGCTCTATAATAGCGTCGTTTATCCGGTCGGCGTGTTTTTGTGGGTCAAACGAATTTTCTCGTTTCGCGACCTGTTTCACCGCCTCCGCACCGGAACGACACCCGATCCTGCGTCGCTCACCCAGGCGCGCCGGCAATTGATTCATCTGCCATGGTTTGCCGCGGCCATTTGCAGCGTCGCATGGTTTTTGTGCATTCCGATCTTTCTCGGCGCGCTCCTTCAAATTCAGCATCCGCTTGATCCGCGGTTGCTGTGGCATTTGCCCATTTCATTTTGCGTCTCCGGCTTCATTGCGATTACGCACACGTTTTTTCTGGTCGAACTGGCGAGTCACTGGGGATTGTTTCCCGTTTTCTTTCGTGACGCGCGCGCCGATCTCACGCCGAACATCTTTACGCTTTCGTTGCGCGGACGCGGAATCATATGGGCAATTTCGGCGTCAATCTGTCCAATCGCCTCGCTCCTGCTCTTGATGTTTGCGCCGCGCTCGACGGTTATGAGTGCGGAATGGCTGGCTGTTTTCGTAGGAGTGGTCGGTATCGCGTTCGGGATTTTCACGGCGCTCATGCTCAGCTCGCTCATTGCCAAACCAATCGATCAAATGCGCGCCGCAGCGGATGCCGTTTCGCGTGGAGAATTGAACGTCCATATCACCGTAACACGCGCAGATGAATTTGGCCGGTTGCTGGGCGAATTCGATCACATGGTTCGCGAGCTCAGGGACAAGGAGAAATTGCGTCGGACATTCGGTTTGCATGTGGGCAAACGCGCAGCCGAACAAATCCTGGCGCACGATCCAGGATTGAGCGGAATCGAACAAGAGATCACGGTGATGTTTGTCGACATGCGCTCGTGGACTGCACGGACGAGCGTGTCCGCTCCAGCTGACGTGGTTGAAATGATGAACGATTTTTTCCGCGTCACCGTACGCGTGGTTGAAGAGGACCACCGCGGATTGGTAAACAAATATTTGGGGGACGGTTTTATGGCGAGTTTTGGCGCGGGCGACTCCA
>JBGPNR010000129.1:0-6007 GCA_041487635.1 Candidatus Udaeobacter sp.
AGCGCGCAAGTTGAAAACGATCGCCTTTCTCGGTCGTGATGGCGGACCGACCATTGGAATTGCCGACGTCGATCTTTTGGTCGCGAGCGATTCAACTGCGCGGATTCAAGAAGCGCATCAGCTTTTGCTCCACGTTTTGTGCGAGATCATCGAGGCTCGGCTCAGTTAAGCCAAAGACTGTAGAGGCAGGCGTGCCGCCTGCGATTCCAAACACACAGCAGCCGACCCGGCTGCCGCTACAGGATCATTCCGCGTTCTTTAGCAGCCGCTCGCGCTCGCGATTCAATTGCCGGCGCTCGCTCGCCGTTAAACTTCCAATCCCGAATTTTGAAATTTTATCGAGAATTGGATCGATCGAAGCATAAACATCGTCGGACTCCGTAGGACGTGTCGGTCGCATTTTTGGTACAACCCGATACTTCGGCTTCGGCTCGAAACGCGTTTTCAAGGCACTCCACCAGGCAAACTCCGGCCCAGCGCCACTCCATTCAATGAAAAGGAACGCTGCGCCAATGCTTGTCCAGACGACGACCAGGTCGTTCCAGGCATGGTAGGCAAGCAGTTGAAACGTGTAGACAGCTGCAAGAATGAGGGCAACCCACTTCGCCATGATCCGCAGGAATAACTCCGCACGCGGATAGATCGTCGCGAACGCAACAAAAATTCCAAAATGCAACGCCGGCGAACCAGCAAGAACAGACCGCTGCCACAGCCCCCAAATCGTGAGCAGCGCTGCAGGCGTGATCAGCAAAATGAGATACAGCGCGATGTACGAGCGTCGCCCAACGAAACGTTCTACTTCCCGCCCAAAGACGAACAGCATGTACATCTCGATCGCGAACCAAAGCAGCCCCGACGGCGCATGAACAAACGCGTACGTGAAAAGGCGCCAGACCTGAGCGCCATACCAGACTGCGGCGCTGTCGAACTGCAGCCAGGTCAAAACGGAGCCGGCTCCGACTGCCACCAGAATCGCCGCGAAAACTGCCGCCGCGACGTGCAAACCCACCAGCATTGTGGTCACATCGACCGGATAGCGACCCATCCACGCAACCGGCCGATAATCATCGGACGTGGTGACCCCGAACATGCTTTCAATTAATGCCGCGCATTGTGCTTGCGCAAGTGAAACGACGAGTCAAACCACGAATAACCACGAATCGACACGAATGATAGAGCTTTAGCCGCCTGCATGGGCGTACTTTGCTTGATCATTCTGGGAATTTCTGCCTGATCCGGCGCCGTCCGCGTGATCCGCGGTTCTCCGCAAGTACATTCGTGTTTATTCGTGTCCATTCGTGGTTAAACTGGATGTTTTCGCCCATGAAAAATGTCGCACCAGCCATATTCCCACCGAATGGGATCGGTGACGCAAAACCAGCGAATCAAGCCGTGCTGGATTGGGTCAACGAAATCGCCGCTATCACACAACCTGAAAATATTTTCTGGTGCGATGGTTCGGAGCGGGAAAACGAGTTCCTGATCGCTGAATCGCTCAAGCAAAATGTTTTGATCGAGCTGAACCAGGAAAAGGTGCCGCATTCGTATTTGCATCGCTCCAATCCAAACGATGTCGCGCGAGTCGAGCAATTCACGTTCGTTTGCACGCCGACGAAAGAAGAAGCCGGGCCAACCAACAATTGGTCTGAGCCGGGAGAAACGTACAAGAAACTTCGCGGTCTTTTGAAAGGCGCGATGCGCGGGCGCACCATGTTTGTGATTCCCTACATTATGGGTCCGCCGGATTCACCCCAGGCCAAAGTTGGCTTCGAGATCACCGATTCAAAATATGTTGTGCTCAATATGCGGATCATGACGCGCATGGGCGAAGTAGCCGTGAAACGCCTCGGCAACGATCCAAACGCGGAGTGGAACCGTGGCGCGCATTCGCTGCTGGATATTAGCCCCGAGCGCCGCTTCATCTGTCATTTTCCACAGGACAACGCAATCATCTCCGTCGGCTCCGGTTACGGCGGCAACGTTTTACTTAGTAAAAAATGTCTCGCTTTGCGCATCGGTTCCTATATCGCGCGCACACAAGGCTGGATGGCGGAGCACACGCTGATCCTCGGTGTGGAATCGCCCGAAGGCCGGAAACATTATGTAGCCGCCGCATTCCCAAGCGCGTGCGGAAAAACCAATTTTGCCATGCTCATTCCGCCTGCGCATTTCAAAGGATGGAAAGTGACGACTGTTGGAGACGACATTGGCTGGATGCAAATTCGCGACGGTCGGCTGTACGCAGTCAATCCTGAAAACGGTTACTTCGGCGTCGTGCCCGGGACGAGTTGGAACTCAAATCCAAACGCGATGAAATCGATCGGACACGACACAATTTATACAAACGTGGCCCTTACCGATGACGGCGACGTATGGTGGGAAGGTAAAGATCCCGACGGGTCGGGACCAGCGCACGCGATTGATTGGCGCGGCAATGACTGGACACCGAACTCAAAAGAAAAAGCTGCGCACCCCAACAGCCGGTTCACAACTCCGATGCGGAACAACCCGGCGCTGGATCCCGATGTCGAAAAAGACGAAGGCGTGCCGATCAGTGCGATCATTTTCGGCGGACGCCGCAGCGATACGGCACCGCTGGTTTATCAGGCGTTCGATTGGGCTCACGGTGTTTACCTCGGCGCGACGATGGCTTCGGAAACAACCGCTGCGGCGGCCGGTGCTGTGGGTCGCGTCCGACGCGATCCGATGGCGATGTTGCCATTCTGCGGATACAACATCGGCGATTATTTCCAGCATTGGCTCGACATTGGAAAAAGGCTGACTAATCCGCCGCAGATTTTTAGCGTGAACTGGTTTCGCAAAGGGGCGGATGGAAAATTCTTGTGGCCAGGATTCGGCGAAAACATGCGGGTGCTCAAATGGATCATTGATCGCTGCGAAGGCAGCAGCGGCGCGCTGAAATCGCCTATCGGCTGGTTGCCCAGCCCGCACGACCTTGACTTGGCCGGACTGAATATCGATCACAAATCCGTTGCCGAGCTTCTCTGCATCGATCATGAGGAATGGCAAAAGGAGATCGTCGCGCACAAGGAGTTCTTCGACTCATTAGGCGGCGTCGTGCCAGAGGAATTGCTGGAGCAGCGGAAAGATCTCGTCGCGCGCTTTAAAGAATAGTGCGTGACTGTAGCCGTCGCCCTGTGGGCGACGCGATCCGCGCAAAATTAACAATGCTTCGATTCGAGGCGCTTTGCACAGCGAAGCGGCTACAGAATTTGCGAACCGCTTTACTGGCAGCGAATATTTCCAGTGGGTTCGAAGATCGGGAGAAAACAAGGCCTTGCCGCGCCAGCGCGGAATGATTGCGTCGAAATTCGTGGAGCGCGCCAAAACAACCTTAAAGGTATTGATCTCGACCTTCCGCTGGGAAAGCTGACAGTCGTCACCGGCCCCAGTGGAAGCGGCAAATCGAGTCTCGCGTTCGAGACCATTTACGCCGAAGGCCAACGTCGTTACGTCGAGACGTTCAGCCCGTACATGCGGCAGTTCCTCGACCGCATGGACAAACCGCGCGTGGACGACATTCGCGGCATTCCCCCGGCGATCGCCATCGAGCAGACCAACCCCGTCAAGAGCTCCCGTTCGACTGTCGGCACCATGACGGAGATCAACGATTATTTAAAATTGCTCTGGCCGCATCTCGCGAGAGCTTTCTGCCCGAATTGTGGTCGCGAAATCCGCCCCGAGAGCGCGCAGTCGATTGCCAACCAAATACTGCAAGATTGCGCCGGAAAGAATGTTCTCATCACGTTTTGGGTTGCCGTCCCGCCAAAAACCGCGCCGCGTGCATTTTTCGATTTTCTCCAGCAGCAGGGGTACCTGCGTGTTTGGATCGACAACCAAGTGGTGCGAGTTGATGTCGATCCAAAAATTAGACGCCTCGGTGCGCGCGTACAGGTGATTCA
Organism: Candidatus Udaeobacter sp.; assembly: GCA_041487635.1. Lineage (GTDB taxonomy): Bacteria > Verrucomicrobiota > Verrucomicrobiia > Chthoniobacterales > UBA10450 > Udaeobacter. The sequence goes on from JBGPNR010000129.1 coordinate 3,924, forward strand.
GGATCGCATCGCGATCGGTGAGGAAAACCGCGCACGCATCGTCGAGGCAATCGAAACGGCGCTTCGTTTTGGCAAAGGCAAGATCAACGTCATCGCGATTTCGGAAAACGCTCAACACTCAACTGATCAGGAATCACCGATCACAAATCACGAACTTCCCTTCTCCATCGGCTGGCACTGCGCCTATTGTGACCTGGACATTCGCCCGCCGACGCCTGGGCTTTTGAGTTTCAATAACCCGCTCGGTGCATGTCCGGAATGTCGCGGTTTCGGTCGCACTATTTCAATCGATCTAAACAAGGCGATTCCAGATCGAACGCTGACTATCAAACAAGGCGTGGTGCGCGTTTTTCGCGGCGCCGAATTTGGAGAATCGCAGAAGGATTTGCTTCGAGCGTGTGCGCGCGAGGATATCGACACCAACGTGCCCTTTGAGGAATTGCCTAAGGCCGATCAGGATTTCGTTATCGAAGGCGAAAAGCGATCGGGCGATTACACCGAGGAAGACTACGAACACGATCGGTGGTACGGCGTCCGCGGGTTTTTTCGCTGGCTCGAGAGCAAGACTTACAAGATGCATGTGCGCGTCTTGCTCAGCCGCTATCGCGCTTACGTGACCTGTCCCAGCTGTAAGGGCGGGCGATATCAACCGGACGCGCTCAATTATAAAATCTCCATTAAATCCGAAATTCGAAATCCGGAATCCGAGATTGCTTTGTCCATTCCCGAGTTTCAGGGGCTTCCGATTTCCGATGCGCACGATTTTCTTCGCAACATCGAGATTCCTGCTGCTAACAAAACCGCTCAGATGTTGCGTGACGAAATCTGCGCGCGCCTGAACTATCTCTGCGAGGTAGGCGTCAGTTACCTTACGCTTGATCGATCCACGCGCACGTTGAGCGGCGGCGAAGTTCAGCGAGTAAACCTCACGACTTGTCTTGGCGCATCGCTCGTCAACACGCTCTTTGTCATGGATGAACCGAGCATCGGATTGCACCCGCGCGATGTCGGCCAACTGGTGCGCGTGATGCATAACTTGCGCGACAAAGGCAACACGCTGCTGGTTGTCGAGCACGAGGAACAAATCATTCGCGCCGCAGATAATCTGATCGATCTCGGCCCCGGTCGCGGCGAACAGGGCGGCGAATTGGTATGGAACGGCACGCTCGACGATTTTCTCGCGAGCAATGGTCGAAAGGTGGCGAGTGCGTGCGCTCCCCAATCGCTCACGCGTGATTACCTCGCCGGCAAGAAATCCATTCCAGTTCCAAAATCGCGGCGCAACTCGACATCTTCGATCAAGATAGTTGGCGCGCGGCAGCACAACCTCAAAAATATTGACGTCGATCTACCGTTAGGCGTGTTCACGTGCGTCACCGGCGTTTCCGGTTCCGGCAAATCCACGCTCATTCACGATGTGCTTTACAGGAATTTGCTGCGTGCGAGAGGACAATCGTCGGATCACCAGCCTTCGCAAAGCTACGGCTCGGCAGGGGAGCCGGGTGCGTGCAAATCGGTGATCGGGGCGCATCGAATTGCCGACGTGGTGATGGTCGATCAGGCGCGGCTCGCGCGAACGCCGCGGTCAACTCCGATTCTCTATCTTGGTTTGTTTGATCGCGTCCGTGAATTGTTCGCTGCGCAACCGGAGGCGATGGCACAGGGGCTGACTCCAGGCGCGTTCTCGTTTAACTCCGGCAGCGGGCGGTGCGAGCGTTGCTCTGGCACGGGCTACGAAAAGATCGAGATGCAATTTTTGAGTGATCTTTTCGTGCGCTGCGCGGAATGCGAAGGCAAACGTTTCCAAGCGCACGTCCTGAAAGTGCATCTGCATGGGAAATCGATTCACGACATTATCGAATTAACGGTCAGCGAAGCGATTCAGTTCTTCGCGCAGATCGGTGATGAGCGCGGGGCACAAATTTCCAGCGGACTCAGTGTCCTCGAGGAAGTAGGACTTGGTTATCTTCGACTCGGTCAACCGCTCAACACACTTTCTGGCGGCGAATCGCAGAGGCTGAAGCTCGTTGGACACCTGGCTGAAGCGGATAATGTCCAACCCGCCTCCGCCCTGGACGGGCTCC
>JBGPNR010000130.1:0-5988 GCA_041487635.1 Candidatus Udaeobacter sp.
GCTCCCCACACACTGTAAATTTCGCTTTTCCAAATTCGTTGCAATCCGCGTAATCTGCGGACCAGTCTGAGAACGAGAAACCGAAGATCGAGAAACAACCGCGGGCGGCGTAAATCCGAACGCGGCAGAAAAGTTGTCCGAAGCGTTGCGCGCGCAAGACCAAGAAGCTTCACCGCCGCGACCGAGACTCTCATCGTGCCTACGCGATGGGTGAAATTTGTGTTCGCGATTTTCCTGCTGCCGATCTGCGCAATTCTTAGCCAGACATTTTTCACTGCTTTTGCGCGCGCGGCCGCGACGCAACGGCTGTGGGCAGGCGAAGAATTCTGGTTCTTTTCACTAGGCGCGGTTCTCTGGCTAATTGCGTTCTTCGGTCTTCCGCGCCCGCTCGTGATTTATGTTTTTGGACACGAGCTTACGCATGCCCTTTGGGTTTGGCTCATGGGCGGACGCGTCAGCCGGTTTCGTGTTAGCCGCGACGGCGGACATGTCGTCACGAGCAAGGCGAACTTTTGGATCGCGCTCGCGCCGTATTTTTTCCCGATCTACAGCATTCTGGCAATCGCCATTTATGGAGCGCTCAGTCTATTTCTAAACGTGCAACCATATGGACGATTGCTTTACGCCGTGATCGGCGCAACCTGGACGTTCCATTTCACGTTCACCTGCTGGATGATTCCGAAAAATCAGACTGACCTGAGCGATCAGGGCACATTTTTTTCGCTCGCGGTGATCTATCTGATGAACCTAGTTCTGCTCAGCGTGATGCTGGTTCTCGCATCACCAGATATCACGTTTGCCAGTTTCGGCGCCGATCTGGTGACGAATTTTGGCCACTTCACGCAGTGGACGCTTGAACTTTTGCACGATCTCACAGCGCATAACTTGTAGCCGTCGCCGTGTGGGCGACGCTTTCCGCGTGTATCATTCACACCCCCTGCGATTCGCAAAGCGAAGCGGCTACAGGTTCGTAATCGTCGCGAACGGGACAATTGATAATGCGTCGGCGAGTTTCACGTTTCGATTGCGCAGAGCAACAGGGCGACACGTGAAAAGATCGTGCGCACCCTTCAGCGAAAACGTTTCATGAAATTCAATTGTCGTCTCCTGCCATCGCTCACCTATCGGCGGAAAACCAACACGCGAAGACAGCCGCGGTGCGATCACAACAATCCATTTGTCCCCGAGGTGCCGAGCGAAACTGAAGCAACATTCCGCGCAGGTTCCACTCGCGCAGAGCGGTAGATACTCTCCGCGCTGGAAAAGATCAGGGTACTGGCGACGAAATCGCAGCAGTCGCTGGGTCAGAAACAATTTGATTCGGCCATCGGGCCAGGTTTGCATTAATTCTCCGGGAGTCGCGGTCGCCAATGCGTCGAGCATTTCCCGGTGCCGGTTGTAATCGACGGGGCGGCGATTGTCCGGATCGACCAGGCTGTAGTCCCAAATCTCGCTGCCCTGATAAATGTCGGGTACGCCGGGCGATGTCAGTTTAAGCAATGTTTGAGCAAGCGAATTGATGGCGCCGAGACGCGCAATCTCCTTCGCAACCGGAAGAAAAGCTGGAATGAACTTGTTTCGCGGCGAGGGATCCAAAATCTTTGCGACAAAATCCCGCATCGCCGCGTCCCATTCCTCGTTCGGCTGGATCCAGCTCGTGTTGATCTTCGCTTCATGGAGCGCCTTGGCCATATAATCTTGAATCCGCCCGGCGTAGTCCGACGTCGCCATGAGCTCCGGTTCGCCATTTGCCTGTACCGGCCACGTGCCCAACAGAGTTTGATAAAGCAAATACTCTTCATTCGCGTCCGGCGCTTCCAAGTCATTGATCGTTTGTTTCCAGCGGCGATTCGCCACCTGCCAGCGTTGCAACGAACGTCGCCAAACCTCGGGAACCTCGGAAATTGCCACGATTCGCGCACGCACATCTTCGCTGCGTTTTGTGTCGTGCGTCGAGGTGCCCAGCAAGGTGGCTGGCCAATTGCGTCGCCGATCGAGATTATGCTCATGAAACGCCTCAATGCTGAGGCCAAACTGTTGCGGGTCGCCGCCTACTTCGTTTAGCGCTGTGAGCCGGTTGTAAATGTAAAACACCGTATCCTCCAGCCCCTTCGCCATCACGGGTCCGGTAGTTTGTTGAAATTTTAAAATGAAATGCGTGTGCGCCGCGCGTCCGGCGACATCGAGATTTGGTTGGAAACGAAAGAGCAGCACGTCCTGCAGATAATTGAAGATCGACTCGTCCATCGCTGGGTTACGGCGTTTGGCTGCACTAATCGCGCGCTCCACGATTTGACGATCTTCTTCGCTCACCGGCTGACCCGGCACAAGGTAGGTTCGATAAACAGGAAAACAGGCGATAGTCTCGCGCACAGCACGCGAAAGCGCCTCGAGGGTGAAATCTCGATACCAGCGGCTGCGCTCGGAAAGCCGATCGAGCATGTCGCCCAGAACATTGACGTCGTTCCCCATCGCAAGTTTCATCACCTGCAGTTTTTTCGCATACAGCAGATGGCCAAAAGGAACCGAGTGACCAATGAAACGATGGAACGTCTTAGTGATCGCCCCCTCGGCCGACGAATCGACCAGCAACTGCGTCACTTGATTCGTAAAATCGTAGCCCGTTGTACCGTGCACGCGCCAGTCTTTGCGCAATGTTTCCGAGCCGGTGAGGATTTTTTCTGCGACCATGTAAATGGCGCGCCCGTTTTTAGGCAGCGCGATCCCAAGCGCTTTCGCGCAACGCTGCTGGAGTTTTTCGAAATATTCGCCGGGCAAGTAAAGACCATCGGGGTGATCGATGCGCAGGCCTGTCACTGTGCCAGTGCTCACCAAATCCAGAAGAAGCCGGTGAACGGCGTCGAAGATCTTTGGCAATTCGACCCGAATCGCCGCCAACTCATTTACATCGAAAAAACGGCGGTAATTGATCTCTTCGGCCGCGACGCGCCAGGACGCCAGCCGATACGATTGCGCGTTGAGCAATTCATCCAGGATGTCGAAACTGCGTGCGTCGCCCGGCTTTCCGTTGATTTGCGCCAACGCTCTTTCGAGTGCCTGTTGCGCCTGCGGCGCTTCAGCACAAAGTCGTTCCAAGCGTCGCTTGATGATTTCTTTTTCTCGAATGCGCTCTGCGATCCGTTTTGGATCAGCTTCGGTGCGTTTCGGCAAATATTCGAGCGCGGTCAGAATGCTTTGTAATTCCGCATAAAAATCTTCGTTCTTGTGTCCGGCGAGATTTCTCAAAACAATTTCGAGAACGAAACGATACGTTCCCGGGGCGATCGGGAGTCTGCGCTCGCCATAGAGCAGAAAGAACGTTCCTTCTTCGAGACGCACCTGCAACTCGCCACGCTCAAGGACGCGGCCGTATTGATCGCTCAGGATTGGCAGAAGAACTTTGCCGCGCAGATCAAATTTCCGCGGTTCCCAGTCGATGTCGAAATAGGTCGCATATCTGGAACTGCGGCCGTTTTCCAGCACGTCCATCCACCACTGGTTGCGCGAGTCCGCGATGCCGACGTGATTCGGGACAAAATCCAGGACCTGGCCCATTGAGTGCTCGTGCAGTCGCTCGATCCAGGCGTCATAATCCGAGCGCGAGCCGATCGCGGCGTTCAACTTGTTATGATCGGTAATGTCGTAACCATGCAGGCTATCCGCGCTCGCCTGAAAATACGGTGATGCATACACGTCACTTACTCCGAGGGCATCGAGATACGGGACGATATCTCGTGCCTGCGAAAACGTGAACCAGCGATTGAATTGCAATCGGTAGGTGCAACTGGGAATGCGCGGACGTCTCTGATCTGTCATGTCGAGCGGAATCAAGACACTTTTTCAAATGACGAAATCCGAATGTCGAATGACGAAACAAATCCGAATGACGAAATCCGAAACGGAGCTGTCATCACAGCCGCGTCTATCGTCATTCGGGCTTCGTCAATTCATTCGTCATTCGACATTCGTGCTTCGTCATTTTCCCGTCACATCTTCTCCGGCACTTTAATGCCCAGTAACTCGAGTCCGCGCTGTAAGACTCGAGCGGTCAAATCGCACAAGGAGAGGCGCGAACTTCGCGCCGGTTCCTCCGATTTCAGCACCGGGCAAGCTTCGTAAAATGTGTGGAAGCTGTTCGCCACTTCGAACAGGTAATTTGCCAGAATATTTGGTCGAAAATCATTCAGCACTTGCGGAACGACCTCAGCAAACTGACACAGGCGTTTGGCGAGATTGATTTCGGCGGAAGCGGCGAGAGCTAGCGCTGTAGCCACCGGCCTGTGGCCGGTCTCCGCGTGCCGCGTGTCAGCGCTGACGCCCCACAGGGGCGTGGCTACAGCGGATTCGCCTGCTTTGCGAAAAATCGAACGAATCCGGACGTACGCGTTCTGCAAGTATGGCGCGGTATTTCCCTGCAGTGACAGCATCTTGTCCCATGAGAAAACGTAGTCGGTCATCCGATACTGCGAGAGATCCGCATATTTCACCGCGCCAATCCCGATCTTCTGCGCAATGTCGATCTTTTCGTCCTCGCTCAGGTCCGGATTTTTTTCCTCGATGATTCTGCGCGCGCGATTACAGGCTTCTTCGAGAAGATCACGCAATGGCACGTTCTCTCCGGACCGCGTCTTCATGAGCTTGCGGTCTTCACCGAGAATGCTGCCAAACGTAATATGGCGTAAATCAGCAGTGTAACGTTCGCGTCGCGCGATCTCGAAAATTTGTTTGAAATGCAAAATCTGTGGCGCCCCGACCACGTACCAAATCGCGTCCGCTTTCAAATGGTTGATCCGATAATCGATTGTGGCGAGGTCTGTCGTTGCATAGTTAAATCCGCCATCCCGTTTGCGGATGATGAGGGGTTTATCGGCTAGTTCAGGAACCTCCCAGAAGAAAACGACCACGGCGCCCTCACTAATCTCGGCTATTCCGGATTTCAGCAGGCGTTCGACCACGCCGGGCAGCCGATCGTGGTAAAAGCTTTCACCGCATTGAAGGTCGTAATGAACATCAAGCAATTTGTAAACGTGCTCAAAATCCTGCATTGAGAAGGCAACACATTCGTTCCAGATATCGAGATTTTCCCGGTCACCGGCCTGGAGCTTTATCAACTCCTGGCGGCATGCTTCGCGAACTTCTGCATCCTTTGTTGCTCGCTCGTTTGTCTCCTTGTAAATGCGAACAATCTCCGCCAGCGGATTACGCTGGAGCGCTTGTCGATCCAGCAAATTTTTCCAGCCGTAAATCACCATCCCGAATTGCGTGCCCCAATCACCAAGATGATTATCGCGGATGACTTCGTGCCCGAGAAACTGCGCGATGCGCGCCAGCGCGTCCCCGAGCACGGTGCTGCGGATGTGACCGACATGCATCGGTTTAGCCACATTCGGTGAGCCAAAATCAATCACAATGCGTGGCGATTTCTCCTTAGCAACACCAAGCCGTTCATCCCGCAGCACCTCCATAGTCTTTTCAGCAACTGCGCTGGGACGCAGTGTGAAATTAATGAACCCCGCGCCCGCGACCGTCGGTGGTTCGCAAACGCCGCCAGCATCGAAGTGCGTGACGATTTTCTCCGCAAGAACTCGCGGATTTTCCCCGCGCTGTTTTCCCAGCACAAGAGCGGCGTTAGTCTGGTAATCGCCAAAGCGCGGATCGCTTGCCGGCGTTAGTTCGCCGGCGTCCGGCAGCTCCGCCTTCCTGAGCGCGTCGCGTAATCGTTGGTTAAGCAGCGATTGGAAAGTTTCCATCAATTCATTTCAGCTGCGAAGCGGGCAATCGTGCCTGCTCCGCCTGCTTTTGATCCTCGCAGGCAGGATTGCCTGCGTCACTACGTTACGAGCGATCGCGAAAGATCGACAAAATTTCCTCCGCGGATTTCGCGGTGGCCAGACTCTCGCGCACAGACCGGTCGTTCAGGAACTTTGCAATGGAAGCAAGCGTACGCAGATGCGTCTGAAATTGATTTTTCGGCACGATGAAAAGGAC
>JBGPNR010000131.1:0-5984 GCA_041487635.1 Candidatus Udaeobacter sp.
AGCCACTACGTGAGATGAATTGGACCTGAGTTACCGGTAGGAAGGGGGTAGCGGTGTTACTGGTCTAAGCCTGTGCGACACTTGTCTAACACGATGTTCAAGCCAGGAGGCTTGATATTGTATGGCAGATCATCTCGTGCTTTCCAAGGCGGCGAAACTGGCCATCTATTAAGACGCTTATCTATCGCAACCTCGTTTTCTGTCGGGGGGTCTGAAGCGTTTTGAATGACGGTGACTATGCGGAATTCGGTTGTACGTTCAGTCAGCTTGAAGCAGACCAGGTACGAGTTGCGATCGCGCTCTACTCCGGCGCCTGGACTGGTGATTACAACGTGAAAGAGATAAAAAGGCCAATCTTTGTCTATAAGGTCTACCTTCTCGAAACTCGCTGAGAAGGGATGCGACACACCATCCCACACCAAGAATTGGGCTTGTCTGCGTGCAAAATCATCGTTGTTAGCAGCATCAAAAAGCCAGTCGAGACTGCCAGCGTGCGTTTGGAATGTGGCAACCGTTACTGCGGTTAGTATAACAGTGAGCTGTCGCATAAGAGTTGCCAGGCGTCTAATCCGCTTGGCTTCTCTCGTGACCGCCCGATAAAAGCGGAATCATGGAACTTCATTTTAGCGGAAATTGCGACGTAATGCGAGCAAAACTCGCGTAGTCGATTGCGTTCGCTAACTGCGTTCGGCTCGCCGCACCACAGCCGACCGAGTGGCAGCGCATCGGAAATCAGATCGGTAGCGTCCTAATTTGAATTACGATTTTGCATACCGAACGATGGTGCGACTTTATCCTTATTAGTGGCCGCGTGTGGTGCCCGTCGTGCCCTCGCCTGTGGGGAGTTTGGATTTGCCCGTAACACCGCTTCCTTTGACGTCTTTTACTGGCTTCAGGTCACGAATTATGGCGTCTTTTATGTTCTTTTTGACTCGGCGCCAAGCGGATCGAACCATATTGATGTTTGGGATTTGTGTCTTCATGTTCAAATGGCCTCCCCCAATTATTTCGTAGCAGCGTTTTAGCGACGAGTCCCGGCGGGAGCAAGCCGAAAAATTGTTGATAGCGTGCGTGACCTGATGCGAACAAACCGCCCACCACTCTTTGAAATCGCCCGCGTGCTCGTGCATCTGGCCTGCCATAGCACAGTCTGCCGAAGGGCAGAGCATCAGAGATTAAATCGAAGGCCTTAGGTCGTATGCAGGAGATTTCAGAAATGGCTTTGTCCATTTCGGTGAGAATTTGTTACGTGAACTCTAGAGGATTTCTGAGCCAAATTCGCCGTCGCTTACGCGGGTGCGGATTTTCATTTTTGAGCGGACTGCTGCGACTGTTCGGATGATTTTTCCGCGCTCGTTCATCGTGATGCTGTAGCCGCGGCGCAACGTCGCGTCTGGTCCTAGGACTCGTAAAATTCCTTCGATGCGCTGGAAACGGTGTTTTGCGTTTTCCAGCAGGTGGCCGGGGCAGGCGATCAAGCGTCGATGCAGATCCGCAAAACGATTGCGGCGCATCATGAGCTCGCGCGCGGGACTCCGCGTCTGTAACGCAGCCGCGATGTGAAGAAGGCTGCGTTTGTAACTGTCGATCTTATGCCCTAGACAACGCTGCAGCGTTTCGCGCGCGTGATCCAACCGCTGCTGCGCCTCGCGGAGCCGGTTCAGCAATTGGCGCGCAAGCGCGCGCGTACAACCGTCGATCTGTCGCTGAAGATCCGTGATGTCGGGCACGATCAATTCCGCCGCGGCACTGGGCGTGGGCGCCCGCAAATCCGCAACGAAATCGCAAATCGTGAAATCGATTTCGTGGCCAACAGCTGAGACAATTGGCACCGCGGAATGAAATATCGCTCGCGCGACAATCTCTTCGTTGAACTCCCATAAATCTTCGATGCTTCCGCCGCCGCGCGTGACCACGATCAGATCGACAGGCGCAAACGCCTCGTTAGACGCGGCTAGCTCGCGGATCGCAACGGCGATCTCCTGCGCCGCTCCGCTTCCCTGTACACGCACCGGATTGATCAAGATCTGCAACCATGGTGCCCGGCGCCGCAGCACGTTCACCATATCGCGAATCGCTGCGCCGCTTGGTGACGTTATTATCCCGATTCGCCGCGGAAATTTCGGCAACGGCCGTTTGCGTTCGGGCGCAAATAATCCTTCAGCCTGAAGCTTGCGCTTTAGCGCCTCGAATTTTGCCTGGAGCAAGCCCATGCCGCGCGGTTGAAGAATCTGAACGTTGAGCTGATATTGTCCGCGCGCTTCGAAGACTGTAACGGTGCCGTAAACCTGCACCTGCGCGCCATCAGTAAGTGGTTGTCGCAAGCGCGCCATCGTATCGCGCCAAATCACGCACCCGATCTGGGCGCGCTGGTCTTTCAGAGTGAAATACTGATGGCCGCTGGGATGTAGCTTGTAATTTGAAATTTCGCCCTGTACCCAGACCGCGCCGAATTTTGTCTCGAGCGCGCCGCGAATGCTTCGTGTTAGCTCAGCGACAGTGAAGACCTTCGACGTTTGCGGGAACAAGTCGCCGGTTAGCTGCATCGAAGAAACGTCCAACGTCCAACCCGCCTTCGCAAACTACGGCGCGGCAGGCGCTCAACGTCCAACGTTTAACTTTCTACTTTTATCGATTCCGAACCTCCAACTACTGTTCGTTGATTGTCAGTCGGCGGTAAAAATGGATGACTTAATGCAGAGCAAACGCGGGCTGCAACTTGATCGCGTCGTGTTGCTCGGTCGCACATTCGAAGAGTATCGCCGCTACTTCCTGCTTGAGCCGGATGATCTTATAGGAAAAAGAGTATTGGATGTAGCCGGTGGCGTCAGTTCTTTTTGCGCGGAAGCCAACCAGCTCGGCATAAATGTGACTTCGTTCGATCCAATCTATTCGCTAAACGCCCGAAAAAATCATCGAGCGTTCCGAGCCGGACCTTGAATCGGTTTACCGGACCATTGGATCTGTGCCGACCTATCGCTGGGAGTTCTACAAAAATCCCGAATACATGCGTGAATTGCGAAAACGCGCGTCCACAATCTTTCTCCGGGATTACAAGATCCATCCGGAGCGTTACGTAGCGGGAGAGTTGCCGAGACTATCGTTCGCAGACGGTGAGTTTGATCTGACTCTCGTGTCCTATTTTCTTTTCGCGTACCCAAGACCGGTTAGACTACGCGTTCCACCGCGAATCGATCCTTGAAATCATGCGCGTGACACGAGGCACGCATTTACCCGACTGTGACCTTCGAAGCACAGCCAAGCGGGTACATTCCAATACTGCGATCCGATCCGGCGCTGCGACGCTTTGCATTCACAGAAATAAAAACCGATTTTGAATTTCTGGTGAATTCCAACTCTTTCCTGAAGGTGAGGCACAGTTAGCCGGTGCGGGATATCGTGGCACTCAGGCAACTGCATATTGTTTGCGGCGCGCGTAGAGCGCATGTGTGTGTCTTCGCGCCAAAGGCGCCGCATTCAACTCGCAGCCTGGGGCAGCGTCCCAGGTTTCGTGGATCGCGAAGCCGCTAGCGCTCAAAAGCGCTATTCACTTCGTCAGCGTTGGATTGAGTTGCGCTTTCAGCGCCTGTTTGCTGTTGTCAATAGAATCCCTGGGGCGGTGCCCCAGGCTTGAGCTGACATACCGCCTTTGGCGCTAGACGCGTACGAGACCGCTGTTACTGGATTTGTAGGGCGTCTGTGTCAGCGTCCACGTCATTGGCCAAACAATTCCGCTTGCGCGCCGGCCGGCGGTTTAAGTCCGAGCTTGCGATACGCGTTCGCCGTAGCTACCCGGCCTTGCGGCGTGCGTTTGATGTAACCTTCCATAATCAGATACGGCTCGTTCACTTCTTCGATTGTGCCTGCCTCTTCCCCGATTGCGACTGCCAGCGAATTCAATCCGACGGGACCACCATTGAATTTATGGATTAACGTTTCAATGATGCGCTTGTCCCATTGGTCGAACCCGTCTCGATCGATCTCGAGCATCACAAGCGCGCGATCGGCCAGTTCAGCGGTGATTTTTCCTTCGGCTTTCACCTGCACATAATCGCGCACCCAGCGCAAAAGATTGTTTGCTGTGCGCGGCGTGCCGCGTGACCGCGCCGCGATCTCAGCCGCACCCGCGACATCAATCTCCACGCCGAGTAAATGCGCGCTGCGCAGGATAATTTTCTGCATTTCCTCGGCATTGTAGTAATCAAGCCGCGCGGTCATACCGAACCGGGAACGAAGCGGTGCGCTCACCATCCCGGCGCGTGTAGTCGCGCCAATCAATGTGAACTTGGGCAAGTTAAGGCGCAGACTTCGGGCCTGTGGCCCCTGGTCGATGATGATGTCGAGCCGATAATCCTCCATCGCCGGATAGAGATATTCTTCGATGGCCGGTTGCAGCCGATGAATTTCATCAATGAAAAGCACGTCGCCTTTTTCCAAGCTTGTTAAAAGACCGGCCAGTTCGCCGGCTTTCTCAATCACTGGGCCACTGGTGTTTTTGATATTCACACTCATCGCGTTGGCGATGATGTAAGCGAGCGTCGTCTTCCCCAGGCCGGAGGGGCCGCTCAAGAGAATGTGTTCCAGAACGTCACCGCGCCTTTTAGCGGCTTCCACCATCAACTCCAGGCGCTCGCGCACTTTTACCTGGCCAGTGAACTCGCTGAAGGCTGGCGGTCGCAGCGAAATTTCGAAAGCGGGATCTAGCTCCGGCGGTTTCATGAGCGATTGAGCAGTGGAGTACTGGAGTAATGGCGGGAAAATATCAATATTCCATCACTCAAATACTCCACTATGTGAAGTTTTTCGTCAGCACCAGCTCAGTGCCGCGGCGTTTGTGTATATAATCGACCTCGTCAAACGCGTAACGAATGAGAAACAAACCGAGGCCGCCGGGCTTGATCATGTCGTGCGAGCGGCTCTTCATTTCATGGGGCAGCACCTGTTCGCCATAATCGCGCAGCCGCATGCGCACGCATTTGCGCAATCCTTCCATGCGCAATGAGATGACTTGATCGTCGCGTAAACGATAAGCATAACGGATCACGTTGGTGCACGCCTCGTCAACGCCGAGCACCATCAGCAGGCGTTGTTTTTCGGAGAAGGGATAGCCCTTGAGAAAATCGCGCACGCCATTGCGAATGAAAGCCAGGTTGGCGGTGTGGCTACTGAACTGGATTTTTGTTTTCTTAATTGCCACTCGCAAGACGTGAGCAGATTTCGCTGGCTCATTCAAGCGTAGAGCATTTTGGTGTGCGCTGACACGTCCGCGCTTTGAAACCGGTCCCACAGTCGCGGGATCGCCGCGCACCAAAACGTGATGGACACTGGCGGAAACCGCTGTTCAGTTTTGGAGCATGTGGCGATCGTTTATTGCGCTTTTACTCTTGAGTGCGCCGCAGGTTTGGGCGCAGGAGAGCGCTACTGCTTACGAAGCTCTGCGTGTCGTGGGCAGGGAGCTGGGTCGCGGCGCTCTTAATCATATCGTGACGATCGCGGGGGTGAAAGGCAACCCGCAGCCCGAGAGATGGAAGATTGTTTTGGAAGATCCAGAGGGTCGCGGTGTGCGCGAATTGCAGATTGTTGAGGGAAAGATCGATTCTGATAGCAGACCGGATCGCTCGACAGCCGGGTCCCCAGAAGGCGCAACGATCACTGTTTCGCGCTTGAACCTGGATTCCAGTGGCGCGTTCGCAGTGGCCAGTCACACAGCTGAAGCCTCGCATACCGGCTTTGCAACGGCGGATTACACGTTGCGCACGGATGAGCGCGGCGAACCGATCTGGATCGTTACTCTTCTCAACAGATCGTCACGCCCAGTCGGCACGATATACATCGGCGGGACTCGCGGCACCGTAAAGAGAACGGAAGGAATGTTTGCTGGTGCGACCATGGAGGACGTAGAGAACGATTACGACGAAGGAGAAGGAAGCGGCGTCATCAGCAACGTAAAAAAGAGAATCAAGCACACGTTTCACAAGACACAG
>JBGPNR010000132.1:0-5932 GCA_041487635.1 Candidatus Udaeobacter sp.
CTTCATCGGCAAAATCGCGGACAGTCGTGCCGCGAAAGATCGACATCAGCAGTTCGATGTCTCGCGGTGTCGTCGTTTCGTCGAATGAAATGCCAACCGCGCACGGGCCGAGCGCGCGCAGGTTGCAGCCGGCTTTTGCAGCGTGCTCCAGGATGACTTCGCTTGATTCAACTTCCACCCGAATTGTGTCGAAGAAATTTTTGTGCGCAATTGTGCAGCCGAGGGCCTGCAGACCGTCTGCGAGTTGGCTCGTCAGGCGATGAACGCGCTCGGCGATGGCACGCAGGCCTTTCGGCCCATGATAAACCGCATACATTGATGCGATCGCAGCAAGAAGAACCTGCGCCGTGCAGATGTTGCTCGTCGCTTTATCGCGACGGATATGCTGCTCTCGCGTTTGCAACGCAAGGCGGTAAGCCGGCCGGCCTTCAGCATCGTGTGACACCCCAACGAGCCGGCCGGGCATGTGACGCTTGAATTGATCGCGCGTAGCAAAGTATGCCGCGTGCGGGCCGCCAAATCCCAGGGGAACGCCCAATCGCTGCGTATTCCCGACCGCGACATCGGCGCCGAACTCGCCCGGCGGTTTCAGTAATGTCAGCCCTAAAATGTCCGTCGCGACAACAACAAGTGCACCGGCATCATGCGCTTGCCTGACAAATTCGCCGTAATCGTAAATCGCGCCGTCGGTGGCGGGATACTGAATGAGAGCGCCGAAAATCGTGTCGTTGAATTGAAAACGCGAGTAATCGCCGGTCTTGATCTCAATGTCGAGCGGCTTCGCGCGTGTTTGAACGACGGCAATCGTTTGGGGATGACAATCATCGGCGACAAAAAATGCTTTCCGATTCGGAACAACCGCGTGACAAAGCGTCATCGCTTCAGCAGCGGCCGTGGCTTCGTCCAAGAGTGACGCATTTGCGATGTCGAGCGCCGTCAGGTCGATGATCATCTGCTGAAAATTGAGTAGCGCTTCGAGCCGGCCCTGCGCGATTTCGGCCTGATACGGCGTGTAAGCGGTGTACCAGCCAGGATTTTCGAGAATGTTTCGCTGGATGACCGGTGGCGTAATGCAGTCGTAGTAACCGGCGCCAATAAACGAGCGAGCCACCTTGTTCTTCCTGGAAATCGCGCGGAGCTCAGCGAGCGCTTCGGCTTCCGATTTCGCTTCGGGCAACTTCAGTTGCCGATCCAGGCGAATGTTTTTTGGAACAGCGGCATTGATGAGCAAATCGAGACCTTCGAAGCCAAGCTCGTTCAGCATCTCGGCTACTTCCGCTTCGCTCGGGCCGATGTGGCGACGCGCGAATGAATTCAGATCGACATTTTGTTCGCGCGTCTGCATTGGAGGAGATTACGGATCGTGACGCGCGCTTCAACTTTGCAAATGTGGGAGGGACCTCAGTGTCCCGACGAGTTCGCAGCACTAAGGCTCCCACATTGAATTAGTTCGCGTCGTATGTTTCAACACCGCGGCTTTTCAGTAGCGCGCGCAGCTCGGCGAGATGTTTATGATCCCGCGTTTCGACTGTGCATAGAACGTTCACGGCCGAGACATCCGAGCTGGCAAAAGCGCGATCGTGCACGACTTGCTTGATGCTTGCCCCGGTCGAACCGATTTGCGCAGCCAACTCGGCCAGACCACCAGGCCGATCGCTGATCACTGCAGTGAATCGGCCAAGTCGACCATCTGCGACCAAACCGCGCTCAATCACGCGGCTGAGCACGTTCGGATCAATATTGCCGCCGCAAAGCAAGAGAACCACACGCTTTCCGCGAAGCTCCTTCAATTTTCCGGACATGCACGCGGCGAGCGTCGCGGCAGCCGCGCCTTCGACGACGCTCTTCTGCAATTCAATCAAGCGCAGGATCGCCAGCGCGATCTGTTCCTCACTGACGATCACGACGAGATCGACAAGCGGTTTTGCGATCCGAAATGCATTCGAACCGACCTTTGGAATTGCGAGGCCGTCCGCGAGCGTCGGACGCATATCAATTTTCGTTGGTTTGCCTGTTTCGAGTGCTGCTGAAAAGCTCGCGACATTTTCGGCTTCAACGGCGATGATTTTGACCTTTGGCCGTAAAGTTTTGATGGCTAAAGAAACGCCAGCCAGCAGGCCGGCGCCGCCGACCGGAATTATCACCGCCTCAAGATCGGGAATTTGCTCAACGATTTCCAAGCCCATCGTTCCCTGGCCTGCAATGATGCCCGGATCATCGTAGCCGTCGATGTAAGCAAGACCTTTTTCCTTTGCGATTTCATCCGCGCGCGCTTTCGCCTCGCCGAAGTCGCTGCCGTGCAAAACGACTGTCGCGTCGAGCTTCTGACAATTCGTGATTTTCAAAAGCGGCGCGAACTTCGGCATCACGACTGTGGCAGGAATGCCGAGCAACCTGCCCTGATATGCGAGTGCTTGAGCGTGATTACCCGCAGAAGCTGCGATGACCCCGCGCTTCTGCTGTTCCTGCGGCAATTGAGCGAGCGCGTTGCGTGCGCCGCGTTCCTTAAAACTTCCGGTCCGCTGCAAGTTATCCAGCTTGCAGAAAATTTCGGTCCCCGTCAGTTCGCTCAGCGGAATCGAAGGCAAGCATGGCGAGTAGTAGACCGCATCCGCAATGCGTTTTCGCGCCGCCTCGATGTCTTTGAACGTGATCACCCGTTGCAATTTTGACGTAACATCGGAAGGCAAACAAGGAGCGACGGCTTGCGAGCCGTCGCATTCCCCAGACGGCTGGGAAGCCGCCCTTCATTGATCATTCGAGCGCTGCTTGCGCGGCAGCTAATCGCGCAATGGGAATGCGAAACGGGCTGCAGCTCACGTAATCCAACCCGAGCCGATGGCAGAACTTAACGCTAGTCGGTTCGCCGCCGTGTTCGCCACAAATCCCTAGCTTGATTTTTGGGCGCGTCTTGCGGCCTAGGTCCCGGGTAATTTCCATCAAACGGCCGACACCTTTTTGATCAATCGAGGCAAATGGATTCGTGCCGATAATATCGAGCTCGGCGTAAGCAGGAAGAAAGCTCCCGGAATCGTCGCGGCTCATTCCGAGCGTCGTCTGCGTCAGATCGTTCGTGCCAAAGCTGAAGAACTCGGCGTCGCGCGCGATCTGGTCCGCCACAAGCGCGGCGCGCGGAATTTCGATCATTGTCCCCACCAGGTACCGGAACTTTGTCTGGCGCTCGCTTGCCACTTGATCCGCGACACGCCGGACAATGTCGATTTGGAGCTTTAGCTCCCGCGGGAATCCCACCAGCGGAATCATAATTTCTGGATGCACCCTGATCCCGTTGGCTTGTACTTCTGCGGCGGCTTCAAAGATTGCGCGCGCCTGCATCTCGGAAATTTCCGGAAAGGTGATCCCGAGTCGGCAACCGCGATGCCCGAGCATCGGATTGAATTCGTGCAGCTCGTGAACACGGCGAGCAATGTGTTCCACAGCTACGCCGAGTTTGTTTGCCAGTTCGTTCTGCTGCGCGTGATCGTTAGGCAGAAATTCATGGAGTGGCGGGTCGAGAAAGCGGATCGTCGCGGGCAAACCTTTGAGTGCTGTGAAGATTCCAATGAAATCGTCGCGCTGATACGGAAGCAGTTTGGCCAGGGCACGTGCCCGCTCGTCCTTTGTGCCGGCAAGAATCATCTCGCGCATCGCGTCAATCCGATCGCCTTCGAAAAACATGTGCTCCGTGCGGCAAAGCCCGACTCCCTCCGCGCCGAACGCGACTGCGTTGGTTACCTGCTCGGGGGTATCGGCGTTTGCACGCACACCAAGCGTGCGAAATTCGTTCGCCCACTTCATTAGCTTCGCATACTCCTGATAAGTGATGCTTTTTTTCGGATCGAGCGAGCCGTCCACGAGTACCTGAATAATCTCCGACGGTGCGGTGGCGACTTCGCCGGCAAAGACTTCGCCGGCGGTACCATCGATGGAAATGTAATCGCCTCGATTCAATGTCGTGCCGTTCGCGCTGAGTGTGCGCTTTTGATAATCGATTTGAATCCCGGTCGCGCCGCACACGCAGACCTTTCCCATTTGCCGCGCAACCAGCGCTGCATGCGAAGAAACGCCGCCGCGCGACGTAAGAATTCCTTCAGCCGCGATCATGCCTCGCAAGTCTTCCGGCGAGGTTTCGATGCGCGCGAGCACCACTTTCTCGCCTTTCTCCGCACGCACCACGGCTTCCTCGGCGCTGAATACGACGCGACCGCAAGCCGCGCCCGGACCGGCGGCCAAACCGCTGCCGATTTTTTTTGCCGCTTTCGCAGATTCGCGATCAAAAATCGGCGCCAAGAGGTGGGCCAACGAGTCGGCTGGGATGCGGCGCACCGCATCTTTCTTTGTAATTAGTCTTTCATCGACCATGTCGACCGCGATTCGAACCGCGGCGTGGCCAGTGCGCTTGCCGTTGCGAGTCTGCAGAATGTAGAGGCGGCTTTCCTCAACCGTGTACTCGAGGTCCTGCATGTCTTTGAAGTGGCGCTCGAGGATGCTGCGCACTTTCATCAGCTCTTTGTGCGCGGCGGGCATTTCCTTGGCCAGATCGGCAATGGGATGCGGCGTGCGTACACCTGCGACAACGTCTTCGCCCTGGGCGTTGATCAGGTATTCGCCGTAAAAAACTTGTTCGCCGGTCGCTGGATCGCGCGTGAACGCGACTCCGGTTGCGCTCGTTTCGCCCATGTTGCCGAACACCATTGTCTGAACATTGACCGCCGTTCCCCACTCGTGCGGGATGCCATACCTCCGCCGGTACACGATCGCGCGATCGTTCATCCACGAGCCGAATACCGCCCCGATTGCGCCCCAAAGTTGTTCGTTCGGATCCTGCGGAAAAGATTTTCCGGTGCGCTCGTTAATCAGCGCCTTGAAACGCTGCACGAGCTCTTTCAAATCCGCGACCGTCAGTCTGACGTCAGGAAAATCATGCTTGCGGTAGCGTTCGTCCTTTAGATGCTCGATGATCGTCTCGAAGGGCTCGTGTTCTTCACCAGGCCGTTTCTGAACGCCCATGACCACGTCGCCGTACATCTGCAGGAAACGCCGATAGGAATCCCAGGCGAACCGGGCATTGTTGGTTTTGTCTGCAACGATCTCGACGACCTCGTCATTCATTCCGAGGTTCAGAATTGTGTCCATCATACCCGGCATGGAATCGCGCGCGCCCGAGCGCACAGAAACCAGCAACGGCCGCTGTTTGTCGCCGAATTTTTTGCCAACCGATTTCTCGACTTTCGCCAGCGCCGCTGCAACCTGCGCCTGGAGTTCGCGCGGGTAGGTGCGGTTATGGTCGTAAAAGTAACTGCATACTTCGGTCGTGATTGTGAATCCCGGCGGCACAGGCAGACCGATGCGCGTCATTTCGTGGAGGTTTGCGCCTTTGCCACCCAGCAGCGGTTTCATGCTGCCTGATCCGTCCGCGTGGCCGTCGCCGAAATAGTAAACGTAGGGTCGTTGTTTCTTTCTCCTTTCGCGGGCCGTCGCGCGCACAACGGGCGTCGCTCTTGTTCTCGTGCGCTGAATCTTTTTTCGTGTGCTGGATTTTCGCTTTGTAACCATGATTCAGGAGCCCGGAAGAGCATCAATAGGGCGAAGCGCCAACGTAATTTCGGGTCTCGCGGTGTCAACGCATGGAACGAATAAACGCAAGAAAGATCGGCTATAGCGGCGGGCGTATCGCCCCTATGTAAGAGCGTTGCAGCCGACACAGCTGCCTCTACAGAAAGAGAATCAGCAGTTCAGCGATTAAGCTGGCGCAGTTTCGCCGTTTGTCAGAACTTCAGCAATCGTCGCCGTAAAGTCATCGACGCCGGTGCTGGGCACGATGATGCTGTTTCGGCGTCCGTGAGCTTCTTCGGTGATGCGCAAGAATCTCCCGCGGTCGTTCTCGCGGAGCTCCACGTAGAAATGCTTACGCTCGATCTGCAGTTCTCTC
>JBGPNR010000133.1:0-5785 GCA_041487635.1 Candidatus Udaeobacter sp.
AGACCAGCCTCGAGGCAAGAGTCGCAAAAATGGGTTGATCGGTCACTCGATATAAGAGACTGCTCAGGGCAATGTCAGTCTCGCTTCTGCTCGGACTGGTTTATTTGATCTCGGAATTGCTGCTGACGGTGACGCGCCGCTCGCGCAGCCGCACCGGGACGAAGCAGGATCGGATTACGTTGCGCGTCGTGTGGCTCGTAATCGTGGTGAGTGTGGCGGCGGGGATTTATGTGGCGAAACAGTGGCCGGCGGCGGCACTGCCGTATCATCGACGCTTTGCGTTCGCCGGCGTGGTGCTGTTTGTCGTCGGGCTGCTTCTGCGCTGGTGGGCCATCATCACACTCGGCCGCTTTTTCACCGTGGACGTGACGATTGAAAAAGATCATGAGCTGGTCGAGCGCGGACCGTTCCGCATTGTGCGTCATCCTTCCTATACCGGCGTGCTCCTGGCGTTCGTCGGTTTCGCTTTGACTCTGGGCAACTGGGCCGCGCTGTTTGTCATCCTTCTGCCGATTGGCGTGGCTTTCATTCACCGCATGAATGTGGAGGAGAATGCCTTGTCGGGCGCGCTCGGCCCGCAATACACCGATTACATGCGACGCACCAAACGGCTAGTACCCTTCATTTATTAAACTTGGAGAAGAATCTAATCAGGCTGCAACGGATGCGAAGCAACGGCCAGGCTTTCAATCCAGGAACGCAGGAAACGGAGATAGACGTCGGGGATTGTGGATAGTTGAGGGCTAAGAGTTGAGAGCTGCCAGACCGCAGCCAACGGCATGCGGCTACAGCGGCCAAGTCGAGCGTCGCGCAGCGACGCTGCTACAGTTTTTCGCAGGCGACCGCGCCTGCTTCTACCCGCCTTCGGGTGAGCTACGGCGTGCCAGGCAGCTGTTCAGCTCGTGCATCGTAAGTGGCTTATGATACGCCACACAAAAATCGAGTCGCGTCTAAACTCCGAACCTCGGAAGTCTTCCCCAAAACTCAGCGCTCGCCACCGCGAAAACTCTAACCAGACCTTGGGCAAGCTGAGCAGCGAGTCCTGACTCGTTCGTGATCAAGCTGATCGCATTTTAGAACCGCGAGAATTGATTCAACTCGCGTTGAGGCACGGTTTCTCGCTATTGCGGTCTCGCATGCGCGGGAGCCACACTGGTATGCCGTGAGGAATCATCCCGCGTCGGCGGGACCAGCGGGTGTCGAAACGCCATAAGCCAGCGGCGCGTGCCAGTCCGAGTGCGCCGCAGAATTCGTCGGCGGAAATGCCGCGGTTGATTCCGGCGAAGCGCGGTTCGGTTTCGGCTTTGTGCGCGGGATAATATTGGTCCATCACGTTCACATAGGTATCGCGTGACAAGTTGTCGGCGATCCAGCGCGTGATTTCACGACTGTCCTCGAGAAGGCCGGGCATAACGAGGTGGCGTACGAGGACTCCCCGCAATGCGAGACCGTTCTCATCCACTCGTAGTTCCCCGACTTGAGCGTGCATTGCAGCGATTACTTGCCGAGCGGCACCTGCGTAATCGCTGGCGACCAGATATTTTCTGCAGTGCTCCGCGTCCCAAAGTTTGAAATCGGGCATGTAGATGTCCACGATCCCGTCCATCCATTGAATGCTTTCGAGACTGTCGTAGGCCGAAGTGTTGTAAACCAGCGGTAGCCGGAGGCCGCGATCCACTGCGATCACGAGCGCTTCCAAGATTTGCGGCACCACGTGCTCGGGCGTGACGAAATTAACGTTGTGACAGCCGATCTTCTGCAAATCGAGCATGATTTGCGCAAGCTCTGCCGCGCTCACTTCAGCGCCTTCACCGAACTGGCTCGTTTCGAAGTTTTGGCAAAACACGCAGCGCAGATTGCACCAACCGAAAAAGATCGTGCCCGAGCCATTCCAGCCGCGCAGACAATCTTCTTCACCGAAATGCGGAAACGCGCTGGCTACGCGTGCGAGTCGCCCGCTTTTGCAGACTCCAATTTTATTGTTGTAGCGGTCGATCTCGCAGTCACGCGGGCAGACGCGGCACGAGCGGAGCGCTTCGATCGCTTCGACAGCGCGTTGTTGAAGAACGCCTTCTTCGAACGCTTGCACGTATGCGGGTACAAAATCTTTGCGCGACAAAACAAATCGCCCGCCGCCATTTAGCTCCACCGGTGGGCGATCAGAGGAATGGAAGCGAATCTTCATGTCGAGTTCCGACGGGTATCCTGGACAAAATTAAACGCCCAACTCGCCTTCGCCAAATCGTTACCGCTAGGAGCGCGGACAGCCTTGTCCGCGAGTCCCAGACGAATGAACAACATACGCGGACTTGGGCGGTCCGCGCTCCTGTCATGCGCCACTTGGCGGTAATTGGAGCTGATTGTATTCGTTGCGAAAACGCGCGCTGCTGAAGGGCCACTGCTCCGGCCATTTTACAAGGCCCGCTTTCACCGGATTCCATTCAATATAGTCACGAACTTTGCGATAATGCTTTTCATCGCGGATGTAGCGATCCCAATAGTCCTGCTGCCAGAGCTGGCCATGGCGGCCAAGAAGCCGATTGATGCTGCGAGCAGTAAATCCTTTCCAATCTTTGATGAGTTTCGACTGCGGCATCTGCCAAATCTCCACGAGCAAATGGACATGATTTGGCATTACGACCCATGCGAGCAGACGATAGCTGTGTCCATCGAAACGAAGCCAGTTCTCCTCAACCAGTGCGGCTGCGCGGTGATCGCGGAGGAGACAACCGCCGCGTCCGCGATCGAGATACCTCTCGATTGCCAACCGGCGTTTTAGGTCGTCATCAATTTTGAGCAAGGTAGTCCATTCGTTACGCAAGCTGGCGGGCATGGCGTCCTCGAGGCGGTAGTTGATGAATTGAACCAGGCAGGGCATGTCGAAGTGCGGGAGATAGCCGCGCGAGTGCCAGCCGCGAAAACCGAGTTTCGCGGCGTCAGGGTCATGTGGCGTATGCCACCGGCGCTTGGCACGGATCGTGTCGAAGACACTTTCGTTCGAATGCATAGAAGTGCGGACGGCATAGTCCGCGCAGGCATTAAGAGCAAAGAGAGCAAGGGAAACAAGCGCAGTTTTGCTGACTGGCGGACATGGCTGTCCGCGCTCCGTGCCGTGGAACCATTTGTGGTGACGAGCGGCGGCGATGAAATTATACTCAGCGCGATGGCGGTTAAAACGGAAAAGGAACTCAGCGAAACACAGCACAGTCTTTGGCTCAAGGCAGTAGGCGCGATCGAGTTGCGCAACGTCGGTTACGCAATCTCGCTCTTGCAGGAGATTCTCAAGCAGGAGCCAGAGTTTCTCACCGGCCGTCAGTTGCTGCGGCGTGCGGAGGTGACAAAAACTAAGTCGGCAAAGAAAAGCTTTTTCAATATCTCAATGGCACCGATCGCCATCATGAAGGCGCAGCGAGAAATTAAAAAAGATCCGAAACGCGCGGTTGAAGTGCTGGAAAAGGTTCTGGAAAAGGAGCCTTACAATCGGCAGGCAAATCTGGTTTTGAAAGACGCGGCCGTAGCCGCGGGCTGGCCGGAGATCGGGGTATTCGCGCTGCGGACGGTGCTCGAAGAAAATTCCCGCGACGTCAAGGTGCTGCACGAGCTTGGGCGTTTGTATCATCAACTCGGAGACAGCGACCAGGAGGAGGAAATCTATAATCAAATCACGGCGATAAATCCGCTCGAAGCCGAAGCGCTCCGTCTGGGCAAAGACGCATCAGCCCATGGATCCATGAAGAGGGGTGGATGGACGCAGGCTGAAAGTTATCGGGACCTGATCAAGGACAAAGAGGCGGCGATTTCACTCGAGCAACAGAGCCGCATGCGGCTGACCGGAGAATCGCTCGATCAACAGATTGCCGAGACGTACGCGCACCACAAGCAGGAACCGCAAAATATCGACCTTGCGCGGCGTCTGGGCGCATTGAACGAGCAAAAGGAAGACTTCGAGGCAGCAATTCGCTGGTATCAGTATGCTGCCGATCTGACCAAAGGCGCGGACGCCGGATTGGTTCGAAAGGCTTCGGATTTGAAAATGAAATGCCTCGAGCAGGAGATTGCTGCGCATGAGGAGTTTCTTTCTACGCATGACGCAGCAACCGAACTGTATGCGAGAAAGTCTGAGCAATTAAAAGACGCCAAAGCGAAGCGTGCAGAAATCGTCGTCGCCCATGCGCAAGAGCGCGTCGCACGGAATCCCACAGATCTCCAGCTGCGATTTGAACTAGGCGAAAATCTTTTCAATGCCGGCCGTTTTCGGGAGGCTTTGCCGGAATTGCAGCGCGCACGGCAAAATCCATACGCTCGCTTGAAAGCGATGAACCTGCTTGGCTGCTGCTATCGCGAACTTGAGATGTTGGATCTTGCGGTCAAACAACTCGAGGAAGCCTCGAAGGAAATTTTATCAATGGACGCTATGAAGAAGGAGATGGTGTACAATCTCGGCCTCGTTTACGAGCGAATGGGTGAACAGGAAAAATCGGTCGCCTGTATGAAGCAGATTTACGAAATTGACTACGGCTACAAGGACGTGGCGAGGCGCGTTGAGAGCTCGTACGAGCGCAATATCTCCGGAATCTGATCCGATTCCGATATTTTTTGGCTCTTAGGTTGCAGCGCTCGCGGCAGCTCGAACTCGGCTCAGAAAATCGCAAATCCTTCGCGTCCAACGGGCCGCCTGTTTGCGATTCTTAATTGCCGGCATGTGCCGGCGTCTCTCAAACCGCATAAAGCCATGAAAACCAAAATTACAGTTATCTCGCAGTTTTGTATCTCTTTTCTGACCGTTCTGGCGCTGACGGTGGGCGGTGTCGCGACAGCACAAGACACTCCAGCCGGCAAGAGCTCCTCGGTTAGCGCAGCGGACAAGCTTTTCATGAAGAAGGCCGCCAAAGGCGGAATGATGGAAGTCGCGATGGGAAAGTTGGCCGAAGAGAAGGCACAAAGCGATGACGTAAAATCATTCGGGAAACGGATGGTCGCCGATCACAGTAAGGCCAACGATGAGTTGAAAAAGATTGCGGCGCAAAAGAACGCAAAATTGCCGACGAAAGAGCCAACCGTAAGCTGGAGTTCGGATAAAGCTTACATGGATGCGATGGTCAAGGATCACGAAAAGGACCTCGCCGAGTTCCAGGAAGAAGCAAAAAGCGGCAGTGATCCCGACGTGAAAAAGTTTGCGGACGACACTGCCAAGATGGTTCAAGAGCATCTTGACCTTGCCAAGCAGACCCAAAGCAACCTGAAATAAAAAAAAAGGCCTGCTGCGCGACGCGGCCAATCTTGAAAAGCGTGCCGTGTTTTCCTAAGATGATTCTTGAGACCGTGGCTTCAGCCCGGTGGGAACGACATCACACTGAGGAAGCCGTTTTAACCACTTCGGAAGATAGGCCCTTCGACGGCTAATTGGATTTTCCAGATTTGCACCGGGCTGAAGCCCAGTGTTAATGGAGATCAATTCTTTTGATTCGTGCGCAAAACCAAAATCATTTGCACGCTCGGGCCGGCCACAGAAAAGACAGAGGCACTGCGAGGGTTAATTCAGAAAGGGGCTGACCTCTTCCGACTGAACATGAGTCACGCGACCCATGAGTGGGTCCGCGAAATTGTGCCACGCATTCGCAGGCTCGCGGAGGCGGCCGGCCGGCCCATCGCGGTTCTACTTGATACGCAAGGGCCCGCCATTCGCACCGGCGACCTTGAGACCGATCTGTATCTAAAACCAGGCGACATTCTGGAGTTCACTGTGCGCGGCGCAAAAAGCAAAGAGCAATATTCGGTGGACGTG
>JBGPNR010000134.1:0-5764 GCA_041487635.1 Candidatus Udaeobacter sp.
GAACCTGTTCGCTGGACTCGGTGGCGGCCTTCCAGTGAGCGGCGGCACATCGCAGTCGCTCGTCAATGAAGAGGGAGGTGCGAAGACACCGCTCTCCACGGCCCTCGCTGCGGTTTTTATCCTGGTGGTGGTGCTCTTTTTCTCCCATCTATTGAGCGCGTTGCCTCAACCGGTGCTCGCCGCCGTGGTTTTGGTGGCGATCGCGGGTTTGCTCAACCTTTCAACTTTGAAAGAACTTTGGCTTAACGATCGTTCTGAGTTTGTGGTGGCGATGGCAGCTTTCGGCGGCGTGCTCACCTTTGGTTTGCTCCGCGGTGTAATGCTCGGCGCTTTGATTTCACTTGTGCAATTGGTGCGCCTTTCGTCTCGTCCCCACGTTGCTCTTCTCGGCCGAATTCCCGGCACACGCCGTTTCTCCGATCGCGACCGGCATGGAGACAACGAACTGATTCCAAACGTAATGATTTTCCGGCCTGAATCGGCCCTCATTTATTTTAACGTGGACAATGTATGCGAGGCGATCCTGAGCCGTGTTCGTGTCGAGGCGATACCGCCAAAACTGGTAGTACTCGATCTCTCAGCTGCGCCGATGGTGGACATGCAGAGTGCGCACACCCTTGCTAGCATGGCGAATGAACTCGGCGCCATAGGTATCCGGTTTCAAGCAGTGGAGCCGCGCTCGTCCGTGCGCGACCGGTTCCGCCATGAGGGCGTCGACCACAAATTGGGCGAGGTAAATCGTTTCACAAGCGTTGCAGATGTTATCGATCACTTTATGGGTGAGTCGGAGCCCTCAGCGACTGGGATCAAATCCGAGCGCTAGATCTACTGATCCTTCGCAACAAACGAAAGGTCGTTAGGCGATTCCACCCGTGGCTTATCGGTGAGGGCCAGCCGCGATCGCTTCTTTCATCAGCTGCCGACCTCCCTCCGACAATGGCCCTAGGCCGCTTCCCGGCAAATACCACAAGCCTTTGTCGTTATCGCGGGAGTAAAGAAAAATCACGCCCTCGCCTGCTGATGCTTGATAAAAGGTGGCACCCGGATTTTCGGCGATCAATGAAAGGAACGTTTGCCGCCATGGTCGATCCGGTTCATCGAAGATTTCTTCACCAAGCTTCTTGAGTTCTTCAACACTGATGATTCGAATCGATTTCGCGATGGCTTTCCGCCGCTCGTTATCGATAGCTTCAGCGTCCTCGAATTTTTCAAATGGCATAGAACTCCTTTATTTGGTGAATTCCTGTGAGTCAGAACTCAGTCGATTGTATTCGAGGCCGTGAAATAGGGCAAAAAACAACAAACAGATAACTGCTATTTTCTTGACGCGGCTTCTTTGGTGCACTGCCAGAACTTTTCCGCGGCTGGGCTGAGGCGTCCCTTTATTCCAGCGATGCCGACCGAGACTGGTTTCGGCTCCGGAGTGAGGTGCAAAAACTTTACTCGGTTTCCGAAACTGTAACCAAAGTCTACAGCAACAGCGACGCCGGTCCCCGCTTCGACGGCCGACATGACGCCGGCCATGCTGTCATGTTCCTCGATAATGCGCGGTTTCTGATTCACCTTCGAAAAGGTGAACGAAAGTAAGTCATAGTAATTCGGATAGTCTTCGCGGGTGAGGCCAATCAACGGTTCGGCCGCGACCTCGGTAAGCGGAATGGCCCGGCGTCGGGCAAACGGATGCTGCGGAGCCACCGCCACACAAACGCGCTCGTGAAACAACTCTTCATATCGCAGGTCGCGCATCGAACTAGCCTTCGAGGGAGGAACGATCAATCCGAGTTGAAGCCGGCCATCGCGTAAGCCATCGCGAATGGCGTTGTTGCTCCAATCGTGCAATCTGACGTGCACGTTTGGCATCGCCCGCTGAAATGCCCGTAAGATTTTCGGCAGAATTTCGGCGGTTGGCGTCGGTGAGTAGCCGACATGGAGTTCGGTAGGCTCTGCGGTTGCAACCGCGCGCGCTTTCTTGATGGCTTCATCCGCGTTTTGCAACAACACGCGCGCATCGTCGAGGAACTTCCGGCCTGCATCGGTCAACCGAACCGACTTGGCAGTGCGTTCGAGCAAGGAAAATCCAATTTCGTCTTCGAGATCGCGGATTTGCCGGCTCAGCGCGGGCTGCGAGACATGCAGCTTCAGCGCCGCCCGCGAGACGTTTTCCATCTCGGCCACCGCCACGAAGTAGCGCAAGTGCCTCAGTTCCACAGCCGAGAAACAGTATGCCTGTTAGTTATGCTGAGACAAGAAACATAGTCTTTCTCAAGAGCCCGGTGCGCGGCCGATCGTTGTTCACAGAAAAAAGGAACAATGAAAGCGATTCGAATTCACAACTACGGCGGACCGGAAGTCCTCGAGTACGAAGATGCGCCGCGTCCGGAACCGGGAGAGGGCGAAGTCCTCATCCGAGTTCATGCCGCTAGTGTGAACCCGATCGATTGGAAAGTTCGTAAAGGCCACATGAAAGACTTCTGGCCTCATAAATTCCCGCTCATTCTCGGATGGGACTTGTCCGGAGTAGTCGAGAAACTCGGTAGAGGCGTGTCCCGATTCAAAATCGGCGACGAGGTTTACAGCCTTCCCGATCCAACCCGCAACGGCACGTACGCTGATTATATCGTCGTTCGCGAATCAGAACTCGCGCTCAAACCGAACTCGCTTCATCACATCCGCGCGGCCGCCGTGCCTTTGGCTGCGCTGACCGCGTGGCAATCGTTGTTCGACACCGCGCGATTGCAGCCAGGCCAGCGCGTGTTGATTCACGCCGGCAGCGGCGGAGTTGGCCATTTCGCGGTGCAACTCGCAAAATGGAAAGGCGCGTACGTTTTCGCGACGGCTTCCACGAAGAATCAGGATTTGCTGCGCCAGCTCGGAGTCGACAAAGCGATCGATTACACGCAGCAGCGATTCGAAGACGTCGCGCGCAAGGTCGACATTGTGCTCGACACCATAGGCGGCAAAACGCAGGAACGCTCCTGGTCAGTTTTGAAAAAGGGCGGCGTTCTCGTTTCGTTACTCCAGCCGCCGTCGGAAGAGAAAGCTGAAGAACTCGGCGTCCGGGCTGCGCTCCTCGGCGCGCAACCGAACGGCGCGCAACTTGCGGAGATCGCCAAGATCATCGAAGCGGGCAAGCTCGCGCCGGTAATCGATCGCATTCTTCCGCTGAGCGAAGCGCGACGCGCGCACGAGCTCAGTCAATCCGGCCACACTCACGGAAAAATCGCCCTGCGGGTGAGCAACCCAGACGGAACCTTCGAAAGGAAAACGGCGACGTTACGATGAAAACGACGCGCTCTTCAGTCCTGGTCCCTGAAGTTCCGGGTTATACCGGGCTTCAACGAGAGATGCACGATGCGCTCCGCGCACAGCACCCGGAGTGGATCAAGGCGGATGGCAAATCGCCCACGTGTGATTATTACGAGTCGCTATTCGCGGCCCTGCTCGTTAGCCACCGAGCTGACGCACGCGCGCATTGCGACCATCTTCCGAACATAACCGAAACTGAGCGTCTCTCTGCCTCGGCGAATTCCAGCATACCTGTCGGTTATGCTGAGGTAAGAAACATAGTCTTTCCCAAAGTGGCCTCGGCGATTCGATAGTCTTCTCATGAAAACTTTAGGAAAGAGGAGCAATGACATGAGCAGAACGATCAAAGCAATTGAGCGCCACATGATATCGCCAGTCCGGTCACGAATGAAGGCCAGTTTATGAAACCGATACCTGGAACATTGCAGGAAGGAGGAGCTGGGTTTCAAACGACGCACTGGACTTTAGTTCTGCGCGCTCGACAGTCCGATCCAACCGAAACAGCAAGAAAAGCGCTTTCCAATTTCTGCGAAGCCTACTGGCCGCCGCTTTACGCGTTTTTGCGCCATCGCGGACATGCGTCACCTGAAGCGCAGGATCTTGTTCAAGGTTTTTTTGCCCATCTGCTTGAACAAAATACGTTAAGTCGCGCAGATCAGGAGAAGGGCCGGCTCCGTACATTTCTGCTCGGCTCACTGCAGAATTTTTTGTGCAACGAGTACGATCGAGCTCGCACGCTCAAAAGAGGCGGCGGTCACCGGATTGTGTCGATCGACGAGCATCTGCCCGAAGCCGAGGCATCAATGATGGAGACTGCTCATCTCAACGATTTGCGCTCTTATGATCGGGTCTGGGCTTCGAATATCGTGAAACGCGCCTGGCAACATTTGCAAAATGCCTTTGAGGCGGAAGGAAAAGCGGAATGGCTTAAGGTGTTAAGACCGTTCGTTACCGGCAGCGGGCGAACACCGCCAAATCAACAAGAAGCGGCGGAGAAACTTGGAGTTCCCGTGGCGACGCTGCGTACCTGGGTTTGGCGCCTGCGTCAGCGTTATCGCGAAGCGTTAAGGATCGAAGTGGCGAGCACAGTTTCTGATCCGGCCGATGTGGATCAAGAGCTTCATTATCTCTACCAAATCCTGACAACATGAGCGCTGGACCTGAAATTGTGGAACGGCAACCAGCAGTCGTCGGAACGTCGAATGGAAATGGCTCTACACGTGGCGACGGCGCCGGTGTGATTAAGCGCGGCATTGATTTGCTGCGCCGCCCGGAGTTAAATAAGTCGATTGCATTTACCGAAACCTGCCCAACCTGCGGAGGACCGCTCACGCGAGGTGAATGCCTTCGTTGTCTCGTTAGCCTTGGTTTTCTAAGTGACAGCCAACAACCGGACAAAGTCGAGAACGGCCGACGATTGACACCTGGGCCGCTGAAGTACGATCACTTTGAAGTGGAAGTCGGCGCGGACGGCTTTCCGGTCGAGCTCGGCGCCGGAGCAATGGCGATAACTTATCGCGCGCGCGACACGGTTTTGAATTCCGTCGTCGCGCTTAAAGTCATAGACCGAAGAGTCGCACAAAATCCCGGGGCGCGATCGCGCTTCTTGCGCGAAGCGCGCGCGGCCGCGCAAATTCGTCATCCTAACGTCGCGCGTGTCAGTCACTACGGCGAACAAGGCGGTGAATGTTTTTACGTCATGGAATTGGTCGAGGGCGAAACGCTCGAGGCTAAGGTCCGACGTGAAGGCCCGATGCCGCTGAGTCTCGCGCTTGAAGTGATTGAGCAAACTGCGCGCGCGCTCGCCGCTGCCGAAGCGTGCGGCGTTGTGCATCGCGACATTAAACCATCCAATATCATGCTGGAGTCGGATCCGAGCGGCGCTCCCATTGTTAAAGTAATTGATTATGGGGTCGCGAAAGTTTTGGCGCCTGAGGCGGAACGCGGTGCGGAACAAACGCAGACCGGTTTCATCGGCACTCCTGCTTTTGCAAGTCCAGAGCAATTTGCTCAATCGGGAGAAACGCGGCTCGATACGCGTTCTGACATCTACTCCCTCGGCGTCACCTTTTGGTATTTGCTTTCTGGTCGAGTGCCGTTCGTCGGGCGCACGCTCGAAGAGATTCCTGCGAGGCAAGCAGAGTCGTTACCAGTTGACCAATTAAAGGGTCTCGACGTTCCGGCGCGAATTTTTGCGCTGCTCAAGTCGATGCTTGCCCCCGATCCAAAAGATCGGCCGCAGTCTGCGCGCGAATTACTTTCCGCGGTTCGCCGGTGCCACAGAAAGTTTAGCGCTGAAGCACGTTTACGCCGGCGGCGATTCGCAGTAGTGGCTGCCGTAGCGACGTTAATCCTCGTTGCGATTGCATTCGGAACTTGGATGTACCAACAGGCCCAACCATCCGCCCAAATCGACCGATCGATTGCGGTTTTGCCTTTCGAAAATCTAAGCGGTGAC
>JBGPNR010000135.1:0-5759 GCA_041487635.1 Candidatus Udaeobacter sp.
CCATACAGAATGCGCATTCCGGCGGGCACCCTGCCCCGCAGGAACGCGTGCACGTCCCGTGCCTGCTGCGGCGTCGCCGTACGCCCGGTGCCGATCGCCCAGACCGGCTCGTACGCAATTACTGTTTCCTGCAGTTCCTTTGGATTCAGACCAGCGAGACTGCCGCGCAATTGGATTGACAATATTTTTTCAACATTCCCTTTGTCGCGCTGCTCGAGCGTTTCTCCGATGCAAACGATCGGACGGAGTGCCGCCCCATGCGCTGCGCGCACTTTCCGATTCACGATTTCATCGGTCTCGCCAAAGAAGGTGCGGCGTTCGCTGTGCCCGAGCACGACGTAATGCACAAACAAGTCGCGCAAAAGCGCAGCGCTGATCTCGCCGGTAAACGGCCCGTTCTTCTCCCAGTACATGTTTTGCGCGCCGACCTTTACGTTCTGTGCATTACCGAGCGCTTCAGTCACTTTCGCGATCGCGGTGAACGGCGGCAGGACCACCACGTCGATATCATTGATTTCGCCTACGTCCCGAAGGAACGACTCCACAAACCGCGCCGACTCGGCCTGCGTCATGTTCATCTTCCAATTAGCGGCCACAATTTTTTTGCGCATGTGATTTGCTTCCTGGCTACAGACTCAGAACTGAAAATAAATGAACGGTGTGTAGTGCGGCGGAACAAATAAAAGGACGACTGCAAAAGTGCAACCGTAAGCCGCTGCAAAGATCGGGGCAGGCCATTGTCGCCATGATTCTGCAAACCATCGGCGAGAATTGAGCCAATGGATGAAGAGAAGTGCGCCAACCACCAAAAGCAACCATCGGTGGAAATGTTGGTTACCCCCGCCGTGAAATACGGCGAACTGCTTTAGTATTGTTCCTGCGCCGCTGAGGTCATGCGCACGGAAAAAGATCCACGCAACGCATACCGCATAGATCGTAATCGGCCACGCAAACCAGCGCATCGCCCCCGCGGCCCACTTGAGACCTTCGGTTAAGCGTGTCCACTCGCGATGAATGAGCAGCGCGGCTCCATGTAACGCGCCCCAGATAACGAACGTCCACGCAGCTCCGTGCCACAGTCCGCCGAGCAGCATCGTGATCATGATATTACGGTAAACAAACCCGCGCGGACCGCGATTTCCGCCGAGTGGAATATAGAGATAATCGCGCAGCCAACTTGAGAGACTAATGTGCCACCGCCGCCAGAAATCAGAGACGTTCCGGGCAAAGTACGGAAACTGAAAGTTGTTCGGTAATTGGTACCCAAGTAGCCGGGCAGCCGCGATCGCCATGTCTGTGTAGCCGGAAAAATCGCAGTAAATCTGAATGGCGTAGAAGAGCACACCAATCCACGCGCTCGTTGGCGTGAAATCCGCCGGATGAGCGAAATAGCGATCGACGGTCGGCGCGACTCCATCGGCAATGCACGCCTTTTTGATGAATCCCGCCAGGAATAACATTACCGCGCCGCGCACATCGACATTGGAAAATCTGCGCACCGAAACGAGCTGCGGCAGAAAGTACACTGCGCGGACAATCGGTCCTGCTACCAATGGCGGGAAAAAACTGACGAACAACGCAAGATCGACAAAATTCGAAATGGGGCGCTGCTTGCGGCGGTACACGTCGATTGTGTAGCTCATCGAGTGAAACGTGTAGAAGCTAATGCCGACCGGCAGAATAATGTTGAGCGTGTTCACGCTCGTCGGTAAGCCAAGCCACGCCAGAAAGTCGGACGTTGAAGAGACAAAAAAGTTAAAATATTTGAAAAAAGCCAGAACGCCGAGATTGACGCACACGCTGGTGGCAATCCAGAAGCGCCGCCATACCGGACGTTCACTACGTCCGAGCATTTGTCCGACGATGTAATCCACCGTCGTGGACCCGAGGACTAAGAATGTAAAGTTCCAATTCCAGGCCGCGTAAAAAACATAGCTGCAGAGGAGAAGCCACACCTTTCGCGCGGCGTTGTTACGCATCGCCCAGTAGACGATGAACACAACCAGAAAAAACCAAAGGAAACGAAATTCAACGAAAGACATTCGAACAGAGAATGGGAAAAAAAGTTAAACCGCGAGCCATTGGTTTTTGGTCACTTGATTTCGCCTGCTCGCGCAAGCTCCACGAAATTTGCTGCGACAATGCGCGTGAATTCTTCTGCTCCCGATTTAGTCAGATGTTGCCCATCGCGACGTACGCCGCTGCGATAGAGGCTCGGATAAGTTCGGGGGTTATTGAACGCCATCACAACACCCGGCGTCCCGGTACTTTCGGTGGCGAAATTAATTTGCGTCGTGCTTGGTGTGATCAAAAAGATTGGCGTGGCTCCAATATTCCTGACTTCTTGCGCGCACTGCCGGTAGGCCTCCACCGCATAAGGTGAAAGAGGATGAGTGCCGCTTTGTGCCATCGCAGCCGCAAGCCCACGCTCATACGCTGCGGCCTGAGCGGGAGACATTCGATTCGGTCTGGTGACGTAACCATCGCTAGCTGCGCCAAGGTAGCTCGCGCGAGGTTCATTTGTGCCGCGGCCCAAAAAATATTCTAGAACATCAGCCGCTCTCGCGACGTTCGTATAATTTCTTTCAAACTCCGTCGCATAGAACGTCAACAGGCTACGCGTATTTTTTTCGTCTTTTTGACGCAGAACAATGTCGCGAAGTTTTGTAGGAGTCGGCAGCCAAAGCGGACCCGTGCCGGTGTCGGTAAGTTTTCGCAAAAGGAGCGATACCCGCTTCCAGTCCGCCCAATAAAGTGCGCGGCGGCTGGTCTGGTTCTCGGGGGACCACTTCGTCTGCAGTTCATCGTATTCAATGAAAACCCATCTCAAGTTGCGCGGCTTCAGGTTTAGAATCTGCTCGAGCAGGTAAGCGGATTCCGGCAAATACATACCGCCTATGCCGAAGTTGAAGCTGTGCGTGGGCAGCCCGCTCTCGCGCGTGACGCGATCGAAAATTGCGGGCGAGATCTGAAAGTAGATACGGCTCGATCCAATAAAGAGTGTGTCAAATTCGTCTTTGTGGGCGGCGAAAAATCGGAATTTCTGTGAGACTCCCCCGTCGATTTCTGGAAATGGCAGGACCGCGTGCAGACCGATGCACGTCACAAGGAATGCGGTAGCAGCAATGGCCGAATTGGTCACTGCCCTGATGAGGGTTTTGCGGCGGCTCGCTTTGTGCGGCATCGGAGGTTCAACGTGAACCTTCGAAACGAGCCCGTGAACTGGCACAGATTATTCCCTGTCGCTCAACGCAGCAACGCCGGGAAGCTCTTTGCCTTCGAGCAATTCCAGTGATGCGCCGCCGCCGGTGGAGATGAAAGTCATCTTGTCGGCGAGCCCGGCCTGCTTCACCGCCGTCACTGAATCGCCGCCACCGATAATCGTCGTTGCTCCCGATTGCGCCATTGCTTCGGCAATTGCAATCGTCCCTTCGCCAAATTCGGGAATTTCGAAGACCCCCATTGGTCCGTTCCACAAAATGGTTTCCGCCTTGGCGATCTCCTCCTGGTAAAGCGCGATTGTCGCCGCGCCGATGTCGACCGCCTGCCATCCATCGGTGATTCCATGTTGTGGTGAGAGGCGGCTCGTGTTTCGCATGTCTGCGCCGGCACGAATTTCCTCCGCCTCCACGACATCGATCGGAAGCAAAAATTGTACACCCCTGTTCTTCGCCAGATCGAGAAGCTCACGCGCAAGATCGACCTTGTCGGATTCGACCCGGCTAGTCCCCACGGGAATTCCTTGCGCTTTCAAAAACGTGTTGGCCATCGCGCCACCGATGAGGATTGTGTCGGCCTTCTCCATCAGCGCTTTGAGAACGCCGATCTTATCGGAGACCTTGGCTCCTCCCAGGATGACCACGAATGGTTTGGCCGGTTTCTCAAGACCTTCTTTCAAGTGTTTCAACTCTTTCTCCATCAGGAAACCCATCGCCGATTTCGGCACGAATTTTGTGACGCCTACGGTGGAGGCATGTGCCCGGTGCGCGGCGCCAAACGCGTCGTTCACATAAAGATCGCCAAGTTCGGCGAGTGTCTTCGCAAATTCCGGATCGTTGGCTTCCTCCCCTGGCTGGAACCGAAGATTCTCAAGCAGCGCGACGTCACCGCTCCCCATGTGGTCAATGATTTTTTTTGGCACGTCGCCGATCGTGTCCTGACTGAAAATGACGGGGTGGTGAATCAGTGAATGCAAATATTCGCCAATCGGGCGAAGCGAATATTTTTCCACCCGCTTTCCTTTGGGCCGTCCAAAATGCGACATCAAAATGGTTTTGGCACCGTGCTCGCGCAGGTAGTTGATGCTCGCTAAACTCTCCCGGATTCGCGTGTCATCAGTGACGCGAATCTTGCCGCCGCGCGTTTCGACTGGCACATTAAAGTCCACTCGCATTAACACGGGTTTTCCGCGCACATCCAGATCGCGCAACGAAAGTTTTTGCATATCTATTCGTGCTCCTGCTCGTGCTCATGATCATGACCATGATCGTACTCGCTAGGATATGTTCCTTCGTCCTCACGCAAGAACTCCACGCGTCCCGAAAATCTTTTGAGCATTCCCATAAGCATCTTAACAATTCGCACGAGTTGCTCTTTCGCGGGGACAATTCGCTCTGCAGCGATGAGCCTTCGCGCTACGAGCACATCGAGACATGCCGCACACTCGAGCGCCGAACCACGAGCAATCTCTAAGAATCTAGATCGATCAGCGTCCGAGAACTTCCCATTTCCCTCTGCAATATTGAGAGGCAAGCTCGTCGAGGCACGATCGAGTTGATCCTTCGCGGCTGCTTTGCTGGTAATTTCACTGAGCAAATCGCCGACCCAACTACAAAAGACGATAGATTCCTGGTAAACGTCGAGTTTCTCGTGGTCGAAGTAAGTTTTCATGCTTCGATCATGAGCAGGAGCATGAGCACGATTAAGACACCCTATTCCCCCAACATTTCCATCAATTCCACGCAGCGGTTGCTGTAGCCCCACTCGTTGTCGTACCAACCGACTATTTTCGCGAAGCGGTTTCCAAGCATGAGCGTCAGCTTGCTATCGAAGACGCAGGAGTGGGGATTTCCGACGATGTCCTCGGAAACCAGAGGCTCATCACTGTATTCGAGCACGCCTTTATAACCTTTGGCCGATGCCGCTTCCTTAAACGCGGCGTTGATGGCGTCAACTGTTGCATCCTTGTCGAGCATCGCGGTGAAATCGGTGACCGACCCGTCGGGAGTGGGCACGCGGAAAGCGCCGCCGTTTAATTTGCCTTTCAATTCTGGAATCACTTCGCCGATCGCCTTCGCCGCGCCGGTTGTAGACGGAATGATATTGATCGCCGCGGCGCGCGCCCGTCTCAAGTCTTTGTGCGGAAAATCGAGGATGCGCTGGTCGTTCGTGTAACTGTGGATGGTGCTCATAAACCCATGCGAGATGCCGAATTTATCGTTCAAGACTTTCGCCATGGGCGCGAGGCAATTAGTTGTACAGCTCGCGTTGGAAACAATTTTGTCTTTCGCAGGGTCAAAGACGTCGTCATTCACGCCAACACAAATCGTCACGTCCGGATCTTTTGCCGGCGCGCTGATCAACACGCGTTTCGCTCCGGCCTTCAAGTGCAACTCAGCCTTGTCCCGGCTGGTGAACAGCCCGGTCGATTCAAGAACAACATCGATGTCCAGTTTTTTCCACGGCAGATTCGCCGGATCGCGCTCCTTTAACACTTTAATTTTGTGGCCGCGGACGATAATGTTTTCGTCATCGTAACC
>JBGPNR010000136.1:0-5759 GCA_041487635.1 Candidatus Udaeobacter sp.
CAGAGTGGCAGGTCCATTTCGCGGAGGTCGATCCAATCGCAGTCCGCTTTTCGCCTCTGAAGATGTGCAAACGCAACGCGTCCCATGCGGCGGCTATTGCTGTCGGGATTGCCGCTGGTGCTAATAACAAGATGCTTGGGCATACGGCAATGCTAGAAGCAAACGCTCAACGCACAACTCGCCTTCGCAACACTACGGCGCTGCAGGCGCTCAACTCCGAATATTTTCGCGAGCGGGCGTCCAACCTCGAATTAGAAATCTTCAAATTCGAATGCAGCCGTCACTCCGAGTCGAACTTTGGTTTCTTGGCGGAAACTTTTTTGTAAGTGCCTGCAGCGGTCACGTTGTGGCCGAATCCGCAAATGCCAGTTTGGGTGACTATAAGTTTGTTGCCAGCAAATTTTAACGTGATTCGGCATTCCTCTTCCGCGCCTTCGGGTTTGAAGGTCGCGGTATCCGCTTCAATCGTCGCGATGCCGCTGCCTTCTCCTGTATTGGCGCTTGGACCCTGCGGTGTTTTGTATTCGTAAACGCCCGAAAATTCGATCTGAAGCCGCTGATGACCGAGCGCCCAAATTTTGAATTCACCCCATTTTGCTTTCCAAGTGCCGTTGACCTGAGCGGCCGTGACGCTCGTGTCTTTCCCGGCCTGTGTCGTAACAATTGAGGCAGCGACTAAGCAAAGCGCCCAAATTTTCCATGTTTTCGTCATGACGCTGTTTCGGAGGATCGATTTATATGAAGCAAGAAAACTACAGAGGAAGAGAGAAGTGGAAAGAAAGTCATTGCAAATATTTGTCGAACCACGCGACGGTCTGCTCCAGTCGGTCGGCTTGGTTCTTCGGTTCGATGAAAAGATGGCCTTCGCCCGGATAAATGATGAGCTTTGTCGGCACACCGAGGGTTTTCAACGCGTGCCAGAACTCGTACGACTGCGATGCAGGGCATTCCGCATCGCGCTCGCCGACGATGACTAGGGTGGGGGTCTTTACCTTCTTGATGAAGCGAATGGGCGAACTTTTCTCGTAAACGGCTGGGTCGTCGTAAACGGATGCGCCGAAGAATGGGATCATCCATTGATCGATCAAGTTCTGACCATAATAGCTTTGCCAATTCGCAATGCCGGCACCGGCGACAGCGGCGCGGAAACGATTTGTCTGCGTAACCGTCCACATGGTCATAAACCCGCCGTAACTCCAACCCATGACGCCGAGACGGTTGGGATCAATCGGATACTTCGTGATCGCGGCATCGATTCCGGCGAGGTTGTCGCGCAAATCGCCGCCGCCAAAGTCTTGAACGTTCGCGCGGGTAAAATCTTCGCCCTGGCCATAACTTCCGCGCGGATTGGGAAGCAGCACATAATAGCCGCGTACTGAGAGCGCGGCGATAATCGCACGCGACATTCCAAACGACGCCGGCCATTCTGATGTCGTCACGCTCGACGGTCCGCCATGGATGAGGACAACCATCGGATACTTTTTGTCGGCCTCAATTTTCGCCGGCGGCACCAACCAAGCCTGAACGTTAGATCCTTCATTCGTCAATTCGATGCTTTCGGCCTTACCCCAGTTCGCTTGCAATGTGGCGTTGTTACTCGTGAGTTGCCGCCATTCGCCAAGCGGTCCGACAAAAACTTCTGGCGGCGAGTTGTAGGTGCTACGAACCACTGCCGCGACCTTGCCATCCCCCGACAAGGCGAAGTTTGGAAAATTGCCAAAGGCGTGAATGCCTTCGGGTCCTTTCCAAATTGTCTGTGCGGAATTGTTTGTCAGGTCCAACTCGGAAATGGCGCTTCCTCCTCCATCGTACTCGATCAGCAGAATGCGCTCTGGCGCCTGCCAGAAGAATGAATTGACCGAGGTTTTTCGGCCCGGCGTGCGATTCACTACGTCGCGGCCATCAGCGGTTATCGTGAAGAGGTCGCCGCCGTGAAATCCTTCATCGCTCATCAATCCTTCAATGAACGCCATCGACTTGCCATCCGGCGTCCAGCGTGGAACCGCGACTTGAAGCGACGGTTTGTAGACAGAGGCGGCGCTGCCCTTCGCGATGTCGATCGTGTAAATCTGCGCGATCCACCAATTGTTGTCGCCGGGTCCCGGCGCCGCCGTTGCGACGAACATCTTGTCGTCCGGCGACCAATCGTAATCGTAAATGTGGAGATTCTCCGGCGACACCTGCCGTAACTGGCCACTCGCAACATCGAGAACAGCAATGCGCTGATTATGAATAGCGGTATCGATTACGCCGGTCGTTGTGGGCGCGGCCATTAATGGACCCCCGCCGCCCGCGCCTTCAATGTAGAGGAAGGCAATCTGCTTTCCATCGTGCGACCAACGAGGACGCGCCGCGTATCCATTTAGGTTTGTGATTTTTTTCGGATTCGAACCATTAGTATTGACGATCCACAGTTGGCGCTGCTCCTTCTCACCGGCACTTGAAAAGACTGCGAGCGTTTTGGAATCGGGAGACCAAACGGGATCGAAGTCGGTCCTCTCGCCAGTGGTCGGAATCTTAACAATCACTGCGCGTGTGTTTCCTGATGTTCCACTGATGTAGGTTTGCGTCGATGTCGCTGCGGCGGTTGACTGCACCCATGCGACATGTGTTCCACCAGGAGAAAGAGCAACATCGCCATAAAGAACAGTTTTACCTAACTGTTCAGTCAGTTGCTGCATGGTCTGAGCTGTTAACGTCATCGGAAAAAAACAAGCCAGAAGAAAATGCTTCATCCTGTGATCCTGACAAAGTGGTGATTGAGCGGCAAGCCGGCGATCAGAAGGTCAGAGGTCAGCGCAGATCACGTTTACAAGTGGCGACCAATCATTCAATCACGTAGCATCGACCGATGGCTCGGGTTCGAATCCGCCTGGCAAGATCTAGAGATTGCCGTGCTTTGGCCGAGATGCGCTATCGATTTCGCGCCGAAACCCAGTCGGTGACGGAAACGAAATCGCGGTTCATGCGCAGATGCACGTTATGGATGAGGAAACGGTTTCGCTCTGGCTCTTACCCGTGGCGCTGCTGGGTCGCCGAAGATGGCAAACGGTTGCTCGGCCACGTTTGCGTGCAGTTGATTGAGAAAATCCCTAATCCTGTTAACGAGCCCGAGCTTCATGCGTACCTGACCAATTTTTATGTTGTTCCCGAAATGCGGGACAAGGGACTCGGCAAAAAATTGCTGAACAAAGCGCTATCATGGTGCCGGACTCGAGAGACCGACGCGATCATTCTGTGGGCGACCCTCGCGAGCAGGTCGCTCTATCGCCGGTGTGGCTTGGTTGAACCTACAGATATGTTTGAGCTGCGACGCAGCGCTCATCGGGCGCACTGAGTTCGACCTGGTCTTTGTTGCTCTTTACATAGCGGCGCGAAGATTGACTAGAGCGTTACGGTGGAAGGTGGAATTTAGAGGACCGAGATCAGCGCAATTAGCCCGATTGATTGCGATCGTACGGAATGATCTCGTCCCACTCGTTAGCGGATGAGCGGGCGACAAAGGCGACAACCGGTTCGGTGCCGCTCATGTTAAACACTTCGTGCGGGACCCCGGGTTTGATGTAAATGAAATCGCCGGCTTCGTTTTCGATCGCCTGCTTGCAGCCGGTCCCGAATTCGTGACGCACTTTTCCTTCAATGATGTAGAGAATCACCTCGAAATCGACATGGATATGCGCAGATGCGACGCCACCGGGTGGAATGGTGGCGATGTTCGCGGACAGACTGGTCGTGCCGACATTTTTGCGTGACATTCCCTGCTTGTAATGAATGCCGTTCCAATCGCGTTGCGCGCCGCCGCCGCGAATAGTCAAAATCCCGCCATGGTCTTCCACCGCGCTCAGCTCGATGTTGTCCTTGGCGTCCGTCATTTAGCGTTACGAAAGAAGTCGTCGAGCGCTCGATTGTAAACCATCCAACCTCTTGGAGTGGGGTGTTCGCGATGAGCAATTAGGAAAGACGGGTCGGCATCATGCTGTTCAAATTCGGTTACCGGGAAGTGATATCGATCGGCGAACTCCCTCATCCTGTCGTAATAGATTTCGCGAGTCGAGCGCGAGACGCCCTTTGCGGCATAAGCATCGATTGGCATACTTAGAATCAGTGGTTCAGCTTTAAGCTCGGCAAGTGTGCGGAACAGGAGCTCCAGGTCAGCCCATTCGCTTGCAGCGGTAATTCGCGCGCGAAACGTCGCATCCCTCGCTGGCAGAACCGCGTCGGATGATTCGGTTTCTTGCGCGTGATCCGATGACTTGCGTAAGTGCACGTTGTGCGAATGGATTGGCCGCAACCAATCTGGAATCGGTCTGCCTTCGCCAAGGATGTAAACGAGCGCTTGAAAATGATCTTGCAAATCGAGCATGAGATTTTGCAGCTTGCCCAGAGGCCAGATCGCCATCAGAAGGATACGATCCACTGGACGGCCGGAAGCAAGGCACCTGGCAGCAAGCTCGAGTAGTCCATCTTCTGCCAACGTGTCGGGGAACTGTAGCATGCGCTTTGCGATGGCAGCCTTGAGGTTCAAATCAATCGCATCGCCAAAGAGAATGCCATTCGCCGCCGGTAAGGAGAAGTTTCCTGCATAAAACTCCGGCCTCAGGGCAGGCGTTAAAAACGAGCTGGCCGATAGCGAGATTGCAATCTTCCGGCCGCGCAACTCGGAGCCGAGCGCGCCGAGCTTTTGCAAAATGATCAACGAGGTGGTGCCCGCCTTGCCTACCGGGCACACCTGAAATCCAGTCGGCGCGCTGGAAAAGAAGTCAGACGCTCTGTTTGGAATTGGGTCGATCAATTCCGAGCTGCCGTAAAGGAGCAGGATGTCTGGCCTGCGTGCAGCGGCACGCTCGAACGCGAGCCCCTGATTTTTAATAAAGAAATCTCGTGGAGCAATCCAATGAACCGTTTTTCGCTCGAGCTGAATCGCCACCAATCTGCCGCCGCACAGGATCGCGATCACGGCTGTGCAGGCAACGAGTGCGCTGAACAGATGCGGTGTGGCCGACCGAGCAATGACAGGTCTGATCATAAGCGCCCGGTAATATTGTGTTCGTTCAAGACTTTTCCAGACCGAATTGAATTGTTGGAACAGGTTGAAGGGTTGAGTCGCTGAGAAGTTGAGAGCTAGTAATTAATCAGCGACTGATTCGAAACCGGCAAACATCTCGGCAGACTCAGATAACTCGTTGAGCGGAATACAGTCACAAGCTTCAAAGAACTTGTTCCACATCGCGAGGACGATTGGATTCTTGTGCGCGGCGTCGATCGCCTCGTGTGATTTCCATTCCGAGACTTCGATGATGGTGCCGTCGCGTGCGCGCATGATAGTAGGGGCGCGATCGGTCACGAGACCTTCCTT
The DNA here is from genome assembly GCA_041487635.1 of Candidatus Udaeobacter sp. Classification (GTDB taxonomy): domain Bacteria; phylum Verrucomicrobiota; class Verrucomicrobiia; order Chthoniobacterales; family UBA10450; genus Udaeobacter. The sequence continues at coordinate 5,357 of JBGPNR010000136.1, forward strand.
GCGCAAAGTTGGAACGCGACTCCGTACGAGCTCCAGCGTTTCCTTCTCCTTTCCAGGCTTGGGCCGATACGCTACGATAACGATCACTCCGTTCATATGATCAAGATCATGATCGCAATTGTTCGGTGCGGGAAGCACTTTGATCCTGGGAATGCAGAGTTACTACGACGAGCGCGATTCCACCTAACACAGCTAGGGAGGCGAGCACGTAACGCAACGTGATCGATTCACCGAGCAATAATATTCCACCAGTCGCGGCCAGAACCGGGACACTGAGTTGGACGGTTGCGGCGCTCGCAGCTTTCAGACCTGGTAGTGCGCTGTACCAAATCACGTAACCAAGACCTGACGCAATTGCCCCGGAGATTACGGCGTAGCTGACTCCAGCAAGATCGACATGGGC
>JBGPNR010000137.1:0-5742 GCA_041487635.1 Candidatus Udaeobacter sp.
AATAAAACCAAATAAAAAATAGCTAAACGACAAAGGACTACAGAAAAGAGATAATAAAATCTTACAACTCAACGACGAGCTCTGCTCCGGCGAAATCAAATTTGTGGCCAGCCGTAATGGAATCGAAACCCGCCGACGCGCTACGCTCAGCGTCCGCCCGCCCGTTCCCTATACGACCGATGTTCGCAGCGGGAATTTCAAAAAAGGAAGCGCGGATATTCAGATTACACGTCAGATTTATTCTGAGTTTGCCAAGCGCGAAGCGGCGGTCGCCGCAGTCCCACTTGGTCTCGCGCACGGTCTTTACGTTTTTCTCAAGGACTTTCCTCATGGTTGCAGCGAGCAAATCACGAGCGGCGCGTTTTGCCGGCTCATGCTCGCAGATGAAGCCGATTTCGGGCTCAATCGCGCAGAGGTGAATGCTCAGCTCGAAAAAGTCTTTGGAATTTTGCGACGCCGGCAAAACGATCAGGGTGCGTTCGGTTATTGGGCGCCGGAAACCGATGAGAAGATCAGTTTCAATTCCGTTTACGCGATGGACTTTCTGAGCACGGCCAAAGCAGCCGGTTTTGCGCCGCCGGCGGATATGTTTGCGAGTGGCTTGCGCTATTTGCAAAAGATGGTTGGACGCGAACCTTCGACCCTGGCAGACGCGCGCGCCGTCGCCTATGCGATTTACGTGCTTACGCGCGAAGGCGTTGTCACCACCAATTACATTCTTAATCTGCGCGACTACCTTGAGCAGCATCAGACTGATCTCTGGGAGAACGATATTACCGGTGTTTATCTCGCCGGCGCGCTGAAACTTCTGCACAAAGACAAAGACGCGGAAGATTTGATCGTCGCCTATAAGATCGACAAGGGAACCACCCGGGATTACGACGACTTCTGCCAACCACTCGGATCAAACGCGCAATATATCGCCGTACTCGCGCGCGCGTTTCCCGAGCGACTGAAGAAAATCTCAGGCCAGGAATTCGAGCAAATTCTCCAGCCGATTGGGCGCGGCGAGTTCAACACGCTCTCGGCCGCCTACGCGGTTTCGGCGCTGAAATCGTACTCGCACATGATCGCGAAAAAGCTGCCCGAACTCAGCATTGCAGAAATCCATCGCGACAAGCGCGAAGTCGCCCTAACAAGTGGGGCGAAGCTGCTGCAACGGACGGCTTTTTCCAAAGATGCGATTGCACTCCGCTTTAAAATCGCGGGAGTGCTCAGCGGTCCTGGAGCATTTTTCCAGGTAGTCGAAGCTGGATTTGATCGACATGTGCCGGCGCAACCGGTCACAGCTGGATTGGAAGTTTATCGCGAGTTACTCGACAAAAATGATAAGCCGGTAACGCAGACGAAGCTGGGCGAACCGATTCACGTTCGTCTGCACGCGCGAACTGTGCGCGATGAACCGGTCACCAATGTTGCCATTATCGATCTGCTGCCGGGCGGGTTCGAAGTTGTCGGCTCATCGCTACAACCAGGCGTTTCAACAATTCCCAGCGTCGATTATGTCGATGTGCGCGAAGATCGCGCCGTGTTTTACGCAACCGTGTCGACCAACGCAGTCGAGATCAATTATCAGATTAAATCGTCCAATCGCGGTGAGTTCACCGTGCCGCCGGTTTTCGCGGAGTCGATGTACGAGCGAAATGTGAAGGGCCGCGGCGTTGGCGGAAAGATCAGCGTCACAGAATAGGTCCTGAATAGGTCGAAATGAAAACGCGTGTCATCCCGATCCCGCAGTCGCGGGAGAGGGACCTCTCAAAGGGCCATAGATTACGCGCGTTAAGTCGTGTGATCAGCGCTCCCTGGGTGAGATCGCTCACTCTGCTCGGGATGACCGGGTGGTTTGTGTGGCTGCTACTCCCCAAGCCACCGTTGCTGGATGGGATCTCCTTTTCCCAATGCGTGCGCGATCGCAATGGAAAATTGCTTCGCGTCACCTTGGCGACCGATCAGAAATTTCGAGTCTGGACTTCTTTGTCAGACATTTCGCCTGCGCTGATCGATGCCACGCTGCGATTTGAAGACAAATATTACCGGCGTCACCCAGGCATTAATCCGGTCGCGTTAATGCGGTCGGCACTTTACCTGCGCGCCGGCGGCGCACATAGCGGAGCGTCGACAATTACGATGCAACTGGCTCGGTTGCGTTATCATCTGTGCACACGCACGGCTGGCGGAAAGTTCGTTCAAATTATTCGCGCACTCGAACTGGAACGGCATTACTCGAAGGCTGAAATTCTTGAAGCCTATCTTAATCTCGCGCCCTACGGACGAAACATCGAAGGCGTCGGCGCGGCCAGTCAGATTTATTTCGACAAACCGGCATCGAGATTAAGCCGACCAGAAGCAGTCGCGCTCAGCGTGATTCCGCAAAGCCCGAGCCGCCGTGCGTTGTTTGTCGATCGGAATAACCAGTCGCTCGATTCGGCCCAAAGCCATTGGTACGACCGCGCCAAAATCAATCGGGAATTCTCCGCGCGCGAATTCAGCGCACGCGCGCGACGGGAACGCAAATTTCTCGCGCCGCATTTTGTTCAGCAGATCGTTGCGAACGAGAAAGGCCGCGACGAAATTGTCACCACGCTGGATTTAGCGAAGCAGCAATTAATCGAGCGCCGTATCGCCGATTATATTCAAACAAATCGCAATCGCGGAATTCAGAATGCCGCCGTCCTGCTGGTTGATACGCGGACGATGGATGTGCTCGCGCAAATCGGCTCAGCCGATTTTTTCAGCGCCGAAATACAGGGACAAGTTGATGGAACGCGTGCGCCGCGCTCGCCCGGTTCCACTTTAAAACCATTCGTCTATGCGCTCGCCCTGCAGCAGGGACTGATTCATCCATTGTCGATCCTGTCGGACGCACCGCATAGTTTCGGCGATTACAATCCGGAAAATTTCGATCGTGAATTTGTCGGTCCGATCCGTGCGTGCGACGCGCTGGCGCGCAGCCGCAATCTTCCAGCAGTTGAACTTGCATCGCAGTTGCATCATCCCACGCTTTACGAATTCCTCCGCGGCGCCGGTGTCAAATTGCCACGCTCGGAATCGGTTTATGGCTTGTCGCTTCCGCTGGGCGGGGCCGAAGTCACAATGGAAGATATTGTCCGACTTTACGCCGCGCTGGCGAATAACGGCGAGCTGCGTCCGCTTCGCCGCACATCGTGCGATCCAACCGCTGCGCGAGGCCGTTCGATCATCATGCCGGAAGCCGCATTCCTGACGCTGGAAATGATTAACCTGCCACGGCCCGAAGTGGGCCGCGCATATTCTGACCAAGCGGCGCCGGTTTTTTGGAAAACGGGAACGTCACACGGTTTTCGCGACGCGTGGTCAATTGCCGTCTTCAATCATTATGTGCTCGCAGTGTGGATCGGAAATTTTGATGGCCGCGCCAACGGGACTTTTGTCGGACGAATTGCCGCTGCTCCTCTCTTGTTTCAAATCATCGACAGTTTGCGCGCGACGTGGCCGGAGCCGAGCCAACCACATCTCCCGCCTCCGGGCGCCAATTTGAAACGTGTCTCCTTTTGCGCGGTCTCAGGTGATTTACCTGAGCCGTATTGCACCCAACACGTCGAGGGTTGGTTCATTCCCGGAATTTCACCGATCAAACTTTGCGATGTGCATCAGGAAGTGCTCGTCGATGCCGCGAGCGGACTCCGCGTCGCGCGTGATGACGGAACGCGCCAGCTGCGGCGTGAAGTCTACGAATTTTGGCCGACGGAATTGTTGTCGATCTTTCGCCGCGCCGGAGTGCCCAGAAAATTGCCGCCGCCTTTTTTACCGGACACGGATCCGGAGCTGGTCGCACGCACCGGGAATCCGCCCCGGATCATCGCCCCAGCGGCGGGGAGCACCTATGAGGTGTTAAATAGTGAGTCGAGTCGCAAACAAGGAATTCCATTGCGAGCGAAAACCGATGCCGATGTTCGCGAAGTGTATTGGTTCGCCGACAAGACTTTCATTGGAAAATCTGCTGCCGCCGACATCCTTTCCTGGAAATCAGGGCCCGGCCGCTACGAACTGACCGCCCTGGACGATCATGGCCGCTCCGGTTCGTGTGCAGTCATTGTGCGCTGAGAACGTGACAAAAGGCAGCACAAAGGCGCGCAGGGAGACCGCAGATAGGCCAACTCCTTTTGATCTTCCCCCTTTTCGAAGCAGCTAAACTAGCTCGCTGCCGGAAACCCGGCGAAGTGTTCAGCTTTCACTTTCTGCTGAGCCAACGCTTGGCCAAGCTCCTGCATCTCGCCGATATAATCGACAGAATCCATTTGCTGAACGTGCTCAGTATCTAAGTGTCCCACGCCGAGACGCTCGAGACCCGCTTTCGAAAGCTCCGCGTTGTATCGTAAATAGGTGAAGAGTTTGTCACATGGGCCTTTGCAGCCTGGGAAGCCTTTCTCCAGGTCGCGTTCGTCGATCATGTTGTGCACCTCACGATCGAGCGGATCGCCGACGAGACATTTGCCAAACACGCGACACAGGAAATCTTGCTCATTGCTCGCAGCGAACATGAGGGCGGAAGGAATTGAGGTGGCATTGTAAATTAAATTCATTTGCCCAGGAGTGAGATTTGCATTCGCCTTCGGATCGGCCCCGGTGCCGATCGAAACAAGCAGCATTTCCTTTTCACCGGCCGGCCACGCGAGATTGTAGGCTTCAACGGTCGCCATCAGGAAAAGCTGAAATGCGGGACTGTTGTACATTGTCACGCCGCCGTCTTCGAAGATGAACTCATCGTCACCGACCTTCACGACTTCCGGGGGGAAATAAGTGGGTGCGGCCGTGCTGCCGCGGACCAGTTGCCACAAAGGGATGTTTAGGTTGTTGTTTTTCCGGTCAGGCGCGTTGTACTTCGCGGCAGGATTATTCGAAACCGGCCACGGGGAATCGGTTGTGACGTTGCGCAAAACCACCATCAAGAGTGTGCGCAGATGCTCGCTGCCGAGCGATGACATCGGGTTTCCCGTCCTTTCCTCAATCAATTCCTGGAGCCGGATAGCCAACTTCTTGTCGTGAAATTTCCCCTCCTTGAAGCGCCGGATGAGGCCCACTTTGTCGAACATCGCGGGGCCGCTCTCCTTGTAAAAGCGCGCGACATCCTCCACCCGCATTCCGAGGGCTAGGCAGGTGCCAATGATCGCGCCTGTGCTTGTGCCGGCGATGTAGTCGAAGTAATCAGCAAGCACGAAGTCGTCGCCACGTCCGAGTTTCTTTTGAAGTTGACGCTCGATTTCAGCGAGAACTTCGAGCGTGATTACACCGCGAATGCCACCGCCGTCGAGTGCGAGGAGTTTCCGCGGACCGGTTTCATTTAATTTATCGCGGTAACTCATTGTCTCCGATAATGAGGTTTCTCGTTGGTCAGGCAAGATCAATTGGTTGATTTGTCTTGAATCGACGATCTGTCGTCGCCATCAAGTTGAACCCGGACGAGCAACAAAATGTGCTGCGCCTCCGATATGCCTACAGACACCAGAAACTACGCGAGGTGGCCGAAAAGTTGAGACAATAATTTATCTCCGGCCATCAATAGCCAAGCAGCCGGCGCAGCTCGTCTCTCAATTTCTCAGCGGCATCATCGAAATGAAATAAGGCAACGCGGCCCGAGCGGACAATCTCACCTATTTTAGCGGATTTCGCAGACTGCCCATCGCGTACGGCTTCGCTTAGTTCGTCGGCAAATCTTCCGCTGCCTTCAAGCACGAGGAGTGGCCATCCGTTGCGCACGCTTTG
>JBGPNR010000138.1:0-5737 GCA_041487635.1 Candidatus Udaeobacter sp.
GGTTATGTTCATCTGCCGCGTTTGATCGACAAGGCCAGGCTGCACCGCAAAGGATTACTTGACGGTTACAACTATAAAACTGTTGGATTCGATAAACATTTCCTCGCGTTTCTCAAACTCGATGGCGACGCATTTGAAGAAGTCGCCAACAGGCTGGAGGACGACGACGCAATTCTAGAGTGGGTGCAAAAAAACGGAGCGCGACATTCCGCCGAAGCGGTTGAACAATGGAACCAGGCCATGATTTCGCGGCATCCTGACACTGCCGCCAAAAAGGCGCGTTTCCTCCATTTTCTCAAAGAGGCGGGCGGCGAAGGGCGCAAGGATATTCGGACTTATTTCGATCTGATCGAGTTTGATGAAGTACGATTGAAATGACCCGCCTTCGCCAAGGCTACGGCGTGGCTGGCCCGCCTTGGCTATGATGCTGTCTTAAGACTTGCGAGAATTGAGTCTGCGTTCTCCAGCGTTTCTTTGCTGCCGATATCAAGCCAGTTCCCTTTGATCTCAAACGTCTTTACCGGTTTGTGTGTGTACAACCATTGCACAAACCGGCCTGGCTGGTCGGGATTATTCCCCGCGGCGAGATAGGTCGTTAGCAGAGACAGAACTGCAGGCGAATAATAGTAAAGAGCGATCGCAGCAAGGGTTCCCTGAGGCTTCTTCGGTTTTTCTTCAAACCGGGTAATGATTCCCTCAGCATCAACGGTAATGTTGCCGTATTTCTTGATGACTTCGAGATCCCCGACGTCGTAGACCGCTACTGTTGCGTCGGTTTTCCTCGCACGCTCCACAAAATTTGCCAGCGATTCAGTGAATAGGTTGTCGCCAGCGATGACTAAGAGACCGCTTTGGCTCAAGTTCTCGCGCGTGACTACAAGATTGATATCGCCGATCGCACCCAGCTTATCTTCATCACTCGTGGAGCCGTCGTTGACGATTTTGAATCTGAATTCTGGATGAGCAGCCTGATAGTGGCTGCTCCATTCCTCGAAATCAGCTGCAAATTTGTCGTTTGTGACGATGTAAATCGTTTCCAGATCGGGAACACCCGCAAGATTGTCCACCACCCATTCGATAATCGGTTTGCCACCTACCACGAGCAGCGGTTTTGCCCTGTTGAGCGTCAGCGGATAAAGTCGCGTGGCGTATCCAGCAGCTAAAATTAGAGCGTTCATGAGATCAAAATGATGCCAAATGGCGGGCGACTGCTTTTAGTTACTGCGATTTCGCAGCGCCTTCACTGAGAATTGCGTTCTTGAGATGCTTCTGAATCAACTGGATGCGGTTGGGATCGGTGATTTTGGCATGAGTGGAGCCGTCCAGCCCATACAGCGTATCGATGGCGGCGCCAGCCTGAGTGTTGATACGAGAAAGCGGGATCAAAATATTTTCGCGATCAAGGCAGCTCAACACGTCGTAGAGCAAACCGATCCGATCCGGTGCCTGAATCTCAATAAGTGTGTACGTCGGATGTGTTTTGTTATCGATTGCAATGCGTGTTGGAAATTCAATGCCTGACACAACACTACGGCTTTGGCGCTTCGCCTTTTCAATTAATGGCAGGAAATCGAAGCGCTCGTCTTCGAGGGCTCGTTGCAAGGCTTGCCCAACCAGCTCGAAGTCTCGCGGGTCGGTGACAGGGCGACCTTTCGTATCGCACACACGAAAAATGCCAAGCACCACGTTGTCGCCGCGCGGAAAAACGTCGGCGCTCAAAATGTTCAGTGGCACAACGGAGAATGATCCGGCGACTTTTGCCAGCAACCGTTGACGCTCCCAGGTGCAGAAGGTGACAACGCTGTGCCCCTGCTGGGACACGACCTTCCATTCTATTGCCGGAGCCAGCGGAAACTCGCCTCTGGAAACATTCTCAAGAAAGCCCCGGAACAATTTCAGGTGTTCGACAACTTCGGAGAGATCGCTCGCGCGGAAATAATTATCCGGCATGAATTCAAAGTGCGCTTCGATTTCCTCGGTGTAATCTGGAGAAAGGTTTTCCGCGACGGCGGCCTGCAGGCTTTCGCGCTCAATTCTTGTTTGTTCGTAGTACGATTTCCGGTCGGCCAAATAACGCGAGGTCTCGTGAAACAATTGCCAAACGAGCGATTCTTTCCAATCCGACCACGCTTCCGGACTCGTCCCCTGACCATCAGCCAAAGTGAGCAGCATTAGTGCGTTCAAGTTTCTCTGATGCTTCACGATGTGGCCGAATTCCATCACTGTGGCTGGGTCGTCAAGGTTTCTCTGCTGCGCGGTCCTCGAGAGGGTAAGATGATGATCAACGAGCAAGATGAGCGATTTGCGCTGCTCGGATGATAACTGCAAACGGGCAGCCACGCGCTGGGCGAAGAGCGCGCTTCCTTCAGAATGTGGCCTGGCACCAACGGCTTTGCCGGTGTCGTGCAAAAGAAGCGCAAGATAGAGAACTAGCGGGTCGTCGAGTTGCTCCAGAATATTTCGATAAGCAATCAACTTCGGATCATTCGTCTCCGCGAGCGCGTCGAGTTTGTCGATACATACTAATGTATGCTCGTCGGCTGTATAACGATGTAGGAACTCATGTTGCACCAGACAGGTTAGCTGGCCGAATTCGGGAATATAACGGCCGAGAAAATCGACTCGGTGCATCATTCGCAGGATGCGCCCTACTCTGCCTTTTTCTGATAGAATCGACTTGAAGATCTCGCGTGGGCCGCGTGCATATTGATAAGTACGGGTGACGTGCCGGAGGCTTCTGCTCAGCAAATCTGCCAGTTCCGGGCTCAGATCCAGATCGCGCTCCTGCGCAAGCTGAAATGCCCGCATCATCTGCTCGGGCTCTTTGCGAAAAACATCGGGCCTTGCTGCGTGCAGTTGTTTGTTTCGCACAAAGAAGGAGTCGCCGATGGAAGTTTTGTCGGCTCGGATTAAGGGAAGAAAACTGAAAAGAGCGCGTGTTTTGTTCGTGACATACCCGCTCACAAATTGTTCCGTGATACGTTCCGTCACTCGAAAGATATTTCGCGCGTGCTCGTAATAGTCCCGCATGAGCGCCTCGCTGCGTAGCTGTCCATTTCGAGGAGAATAATTGAGCCGCCTTGCGATTTGTTCCTGCAAGTTGATGTGTAGTATGTCGGTGGCGCGTCCGGTCGCGTAATGCAAATCCGTGCGCAAGCGCAGGAGAAAATCGTAGGCTCTTTCGATCCTTCGCTGATCGCTTTCACTCAACCAATCTTTCCCAACGAGCTGGTTGGTGCTTAGCGAACCCTCTTTAAAGTAGGTCATCCAAAGCAGATTTTGGTAATCGCGCAGTCCCCCACATCCGCTCTTCAAGTTCGGCTCCTGTAGATACACGCTGTCGCCGAGCTTGTTGTGCCGGGCGACCTGATCTTGCATGCGCATTTCGACATATTTCCGTTCGTGCCCCTCCACGCATTTTGAACGGAATTGCTCACGAAATTTCCGCGCCAGCTCGCTATCGCCGGCGAGAAACCGTGACTCCAGCATCGCCGTCTTGGTGCGCATATCAGCGTTAGCCTGGGCAATCGCTTCCTTGATGGAACGCGTGGAGTGTCCAACCTTGAAACCGCTGTCCCATAGCAGATAGAGAACTTGATTCACCATCTCCTCCAGGTCCGGCGAAATCTTTGCCGCCCGTTGGTGATGTAAAACCATCACGTCGATATCGCTGAATGGATTGAGCTCGCCGCGGCCATATCCCCCAAGAGCGATCAACGCCAGCGGAATGCTGCGCTCGCCATTTCCGGACGTAGTAGCGGCAGCGCCGCCGAAGACGTATCTTAGCAAAACGTCGACTAGTTCAGCCCGGCGCGCGCAAATTTCGCGCCCACCACCGCCAGCCTGGTGATTCAGGCGCAAGCGATGCTCTTCAACCTTGAGAAACTTTTTGTAAAGTGGGAGAGCCTCGGTCGGGCGTCTGGCCCCGGTCGCGGCAAGGCGACTTTCGGCGTGAGCCAAAACTTGTTCCAGATGTCGGGACATTGTCATCGCGAACTTTGATTACGCGTAATGTAAAATTGGAAATCCAAAATCCAAAATGTGCATCCTCGCCAGAAATAAGGTTCGTCTTCTGAAAGTCGTCTCATAAGTGAAGCTGTCATGTCCGCCACGGCGGATTCGTCCTGTGGCGAATTGAGCGAAGCGAAACATCTCTGGTTTATTTCCGTTGGAGAACATCGAGGCAAAATTGATCCGAGATTCTTCTCCCGCGAGTGCGGGATCGGAATGACACCGTGAGAGGGCGTGTAACACAGCACGCGCGATTTCGATTGCGCTGCAATCAACTCAGTATTTCAAAAACGACGTGACCGGCGTTGGCTCGAGTCGTTTGCGCCCCTGGAGGAATTCTAACTCAATTAGGAACTGTGCTTCCAGCAGATGCCCGCCGGCGTTACGGATGAGGACGGCCGCGGCAGCAGAAGTCCCTCCGGTCGCGAGCAAATCATCTAACAGCACAACCCGTTCATCTGCGCTGATACCATCGATATGCATCTCCATTTCAGCTTCGCCGTACTCGAGCGAGTACTTAGCGATCTCCGTCTTATAGGGAAGCTTGCCGCGTTTGCGAATCGGAACGAAACCGACGCCAAGTTCATACGCAACGGCTGACCCGAAAAGAAACCCACGCGCATCAATCCCGACAATTTTGTCGATTGTCAGGCCGCGACACCGCTCCAGAAAGAGATCAATCGACGCACGGAACAACGCCGGATCATTCAACACGGGCGTGATATCCTTAAACACGATCCCTTTCTTTGGAAAATCGGGCACATCGCGCACAGCCGCATGGAGCTTCTCGATGATCGACGTGGCCATTGGCGCGAACGCTAGCTGGCTGCAGTGAGACGTCAATCCGGGTAATCCGTGAGTAATTGCTAGCCAAAACCAAGGATCGCGATAGTGCTCGCCAGACACGTGGCAGAAAACGATGCAGCATTGCCAAGTCGGGACAGCAATCTAAGATAAAGCTGTCCCGGTGGATCGATATCTTCTCATCGTCTCAACACTTTGCTTTTTTGCCGCAATCGTGCGGACCGGCCTTTCTCTGCGTGCGAGGACATTTCAGCCAAGTCGTTTCAGTTTTCTTGCGATCGGACTTGGGTTCATTTTTCAAACCGCATTCTTGTACGTCCGCGGACATGCGCTCGGGCGATGTCCGCTGACAAACTTGTTTGAGGTTTTCATCTTCCTCGCCTGGTCGATTGCGCTCATCTACATGCTGGTCGGGCCGGCATATCGGCTTTCGCTCATGGGTGCGTTTACCGCGCCGCTGGTTTTCCTGCTGCAAGCGTTTGCCTTGATCGCACCGATTGATGTGCGGCACGCCGTCAAGGCGCCAGCAAATTCGTGGCTGGAATTTCACGCGTCGATTTCGATCGTCGCCTACGGCGCATTCGGACTCGCTTGCATTGCGGGCGTGATGTATCTCGTGCAGGAGCGCCAGCTCAAGACGCACCAATTGCATTCCATTTTTTATCATTTGCCGCCGCTGACTGATCTCTTCGCGGCCATCACGCGGCTGCTTTGGTTCGGCTTCGCGCTTTATACGCTTGGACTGATAAGCGGATTCTTTACGGGGCGACCGCTCCCAGGCGTGCAAATGATTTGCGCTTTTGGTGTCTGGATCCTTTACGCCGCAATTTTGCAAGGTCGGCATCTCCGGCGAGTCGCTCCGAAACGGATAGCTGCCCTTTGCATCATCGCCTTTAGCGCCGCGCTGACCCTCCTGTGGGGA
>JBGPNR010000139.1:0-5727 GCA_041487635.1 Candidatus Udaeobacter sp.
GCCGCGAACTCCGCCAGGCGGGATAGAGACCGCTGCTAATTCCGACCGCAACGGCGATGACGACAGAAAGGGCAAGGAGCGCAATGCTGAGGTCAGGCTGCAATAACCCTCGAATCGCCGGCGTTGCGCTCAGCACCTGGACTCCGATGGCACCAATAGCCACGCCAACGAGGCCGCCGAAAAGTCCAAGCAGCGCGGATTCGTAAAGAATCATTCTCATGATCCGCCCCCGCGTCCAACCGATGGCGAGCAGCACACAGATCTCATGGGTGCGCTCGAAAACGGTCATCAGCATCGTGTTCATCACACCCAGCACACCCACAAGGATGGCGAGGAGAGACGTGCCCCAACTCATGGCCTTAACGAGCCGAAATCCCTCATTGTGGCTGAGGTGTTCGCTCACGGTCACAGCGCGAACTTCCGGGACCAGTTGTTCGATCTGTCGAGTAAGTTCCTTGATTTGTTGCTCGGTGCTCGAAGGCGTCACTCGAATATCGATTGCGTTGATCTGGTTGGGAGAGCCGATGATTCCTTGCAAGAGCGGTAAAGAAAGAATGACCGAGCCGTCTTCGACGAGCGCGCCACCCTTCACGATTCCGACGACTGTTAATTGCTTGGTTTCAATCTGAATCGGGTCACCAACTTTTTTCTTGAGCACCTCCGCCGCGGTCTGACCCAAGACTGCTGCCTCTTCCGTGGCATCGCGCGGCATACGTCCGGAGATGAGTTCCAGATTGTTCCATGCAAATCCTCCCCACTCACGAGCGGAGAGAATCATCAGATCCGAGTCTTCAACGCTGGTTACCTCCACCAGAATATTGCAGGTCGCGTCGATGCGCGGAAGGCTGGCGATACGATCGCGGACGGACGCGTCGAACGGCTTCGGCGTGAGTGATCCCCCTCTGTTAGCAACGACGATATCGGTTCCGCGCGCCTTCAATCCAACCTGCCAGCCTTTCTCAAAACCTCGAGACATCCCGACCAACGCAACGACGGCCGCGATGCCGATGGAAATTCCCGCGAGAGTCAACCCGGTGCGCAAGGGGCGACGCCAGAGACCGCGGATGACAACAGTAAAAAAGGTCATCGTTTATCGTCCGAGACGATTCGACCGTCGATCATGCGAAGGGTCCTTCCCGCTCGCCCGGCAATAGTGGGGTCATGAGTAACGAGCACCATGGTGCGACCCTGCTCTTGTTGCAGACCAATAATGAGGTCGAGAACCGAATGAGCGTTTTCACTGTCAAGATTACCGGTCGGTTCATCCGCGAGTAGCAGCGATGGCTCATTAGCGAGACTGCGCGCGATGGCGACACGCTGTCGCTCGCCACCGGAAAGTTTGGATGGAAAATGATCGAGGCGATGTTCGAGGCCAACCAGCTTTAGCAATTCGAAGGCGCGCTCGCGTCGCTCAGAAGCCGAGCGATCCGTCTCGAACATTGGGATTTGCACGTTCTCGGCCGCGGTGAAAGTCGGCAGGAGGTGAAACGCCTGGAAAATAAACCCGACCTCGCGAGCACGGTATGCAGCCGGATTGGAATGATCCGGCAGCGATATTCCGCGATAGAGAAGGGTTCCGGATGTGGGTCGATCCAAGGCACCGAGTAATTGCAGCAAGGTCGACTTACCGCATCCGCTCGGTCCAACAATGGCAACGAAGTCGCCCCCCTTGATGGAAAAATCGACTCCGCGCAGGGCCTTGACCTGCCCTTCGTCGAACTCGCGGGTCAGAGCTTTGGCCTCGAGGAGGGCGCTGGCAGAAGGCGGCGTCACCTGCCTAAGCTGTCAGGTCTGCCGAGAATCTGCCAGTACTCTGAATAGCGAACGAACTTCGTTCAATGGTTGTCGTCGTCGATTTTATCCTTGGCCTTGTCCAAGGCATCCTTCTCCTTTTCGATCTCTTCTTTCATTGCCTTCTTACGATGCTCTCGTTGCTCTTTTAGAGCATGTTTTTCGTCATGGGTCAGAGCGCGTGTCGTGGACGTGGTCGTGTCCTGCTGGGTCGCTACAGGCACGGTTGTCACGGGTTCGGTGGTTACCGCGGCGGGCCTTTGCACAACAATGCGTGAGGCTACGAGATGTTCGCCGGTACCTGTATACTGGATCGATAGCGGACTACCCGGTGAAATGCGCTCGATCGCGACCGGCGCACCGGATGCATCAACAATCGTCGTCTGTTTGCTTACCACGTAACGCAACGGGGCCGAACTCGTTTCAGTTCTCACAACCATCGTTTCCGAGCCGGGAACATACTCTGTGAATGCACCCTTCGTCGTAGTCACGGTCGTGGTCGCCTGCGCGCGCACCTCTGTCGACCAGACACAAATTCCAACGGCGAGCAAAGCCACGCCAATTTTGGTGATGTTTATCTTCATATAATGGGGATTCGCAGCCGAGAGCAAACATGGCCCCAAAAAAACATTTTATTTGCACGCGATTGACTCAAGCGTTCGCGATTCGGGCCCGACGCGCGGATCGGCAAGGGAGCGCACCAGTTCAATCAAGGCGTAACGATAACTTGTATACGGGGCTCGTTCGCCCAGTTTTTTCGGCCGCAATTTTTCAACGTGTTGCGGCAAAACGGAATGAGGCAGACCGGCCCGTTGATGATGAACTCCATGAAACGGTTCGTGAAGCAGCGTGAAAGCAACCAGCCGCCCCAGCCAGCTTTTCGCGACGATGCTCCGAGTTGTGCTATTTACCGTGTCGCCCGTCATTCCGACGTGCTCGATGTATTTGCGCCAACTCTGCAAATTAGCCGCCAGGACTGCCGGCGCGAGATACATCCAGAGGAAATATTTCCACAGGGCGAATGTTGCGATCACCCAAAGAATAAACGTCCAAGTCACAACCGTCAGCGCTAATTCCGCCCAAATGCGCTTGCGAACACGCTTGCTTCGGACCGGCGAAGGAGAACAAAAAAAAGCTCGCAGGAAAACAAACGGAGAATAAACCAATCCGAGATTCAGCTCGAAAAATGCGGCCAGACATCTCTTCCACCGTGGCACGGTCATTTGAGAGAGTGGCCAAAATTCGTGATCTCGCTCCGTCGCGAGATAGGCATGATGCGTTTGATGAACGACGCGATAGAGACTGAAGCTCATCAGACTCAAGGTTCCGATCACGACTCCATCAAACTCATTGAGGCGGCGACTTTTTCGGAGAAGCCCGTGAGAGGCCTCGTGCAGACCGATGAGCATGCCGTGCATCAAATGGCTGGCAACAAGCACGAGCGGCACCGCCAGCCAGATCAATCCGCGATGCACCGTTAGAGCGAGCATTCCTTCAGTGAAAACTAAACCGAAAACGAGAAGCTGAAATGCACTCCGCAATACCCAGTGTGGTTCATGCATCTGGCTGAAATCTTCGTCGATGGCGGCGTTCATTGAGATCGGTTCAGTACTTCACAGATTCGGTTCTCCGGCGAGCGGCAGATGCCCGCCAGAACTCGCTGAAATGTGCCATCGAGATTTTCAATGTCACGTCGGGAAAACAAATTCTCGCGAAAAAGCCAGGCGACTTCCAAACTGTCGCCGGCTTCAGTAATTTCGCAGCCAAGCTGGAAACGTGCTGTTCCCGTCGAACGCATACTCAGACGCGCGGAAAGATTCGGCAGCGAAACCTCCGGCATGGGATGATTCTGCAAAGCAAAGCGAACCTCGAAAACTGGATTGTATCCGACCGTCGACTGCTCACCGAGACCGCGCACCAACTTGACGAAAGGGATGGCGTTGGCAAACGAGTCAATCGTTTGTTGATGTCCCGCTCGTAAATGCTCGGCCGCAGTGCGCGAGCGATCGATCTGCCCACGAAGAGGTACAATACCCGCGTAGTATCCCATGGTTTCTCGCGCGGTTTGCCTGGTGCGATTGGCGACCGGCGTTCCCACTACCAAGTCATCGAATCCGCTCCATTCGGAGAACGCAAGTTGGAAGGCCCCAAACAGCACGCTGAAGAATGTTACGGTAGTCTTACGGGCCAGCTCACGCGTTTCGTTAGTCAGATTCGCAGGAATTGCGGACAGCCATCGCTTGGGCGGCCCCGGCGTGATCGGCGGATTCCACATCCGAAGTGAACCGGCTAACTTGGTTCTCCAAAACTCGAGCTGCTGTTCCAGAACCGCCGGTTGCCAGAAAGCGCGTTCGGTTGCGCCCCACGCCGTGTAGGTTTGCGGCACCCGCGGCAAAGGCTCGGACGAACCCATCACTATCTCGATGTAAGCAGCAAAAAGGTCTTGAACTAATACCCCCAGGCTCCAGCCGTCAGCAATGGCGTGATGAATCGCGAAAACCAGCACGTGGTCGTTGGCCGCCCGACGCAAGTCGGCCGCGCGGTAGAGCGGCCCTTGCACGAAGTCGAATGGCGCGCGGAAAATCTCTGCTGCCAATTCTTCAATCGCTTCCGGTTGCGCATCTTTTGGCGCAACTTCGCGAAATTCAAAGTTGATTCCGCAACTCTTGCGAATCGTCTGGAGTGTACGCTCTTTGCCCGGAAGGATCGAGAGACGCAAAACCTCCTGACGATCGACCACTCGCTGGATCGCAGCGCGACACTCTCGTTCAGTCAGGAGTCCGTGCACATTGATGAGACAGCAGATGTGATTCGCGTTGTCCTCCGCCGGCACCGGGGAGACTTCCCAAAGTTCTCGTTGTGGGAAAGTCAGCGGATGAAGCTGGGCTTCACCGCGATCGAGCCATTGTTTGAGACGAGCGCGTTGATCGGCCGGCATCGCGGTTACACATTCGCCGGCATTTTAACGCTTGGCGTCTACGATCGCTTCGGTCTCTTCGGAGTCGGACTCGCGCCCGAGCAGCTGGGCGATTTCTTCGTCGGAAATCGAATCGAGGTCGACTGCACTACTGGGTTCGGTTTGCGCCAACACTGGCGTGGATTCCGCGGCGGGTGCCGCGCCACCGAGGTGACCCGCGATCAACGAGGCGATCTGACCTATGGTCCGAGCGCGCATCAGACTTGTGGGAGGTAAAGCAACGCCGACCGCGGCTTCAAGCGAGGTCTCGATTTCGACACCCATCAACGAATCCAGTCCAAGATCGGTGAGTGGCTGATCATCACGGAGACTGTCAGGCTTGACTCGCAAAACGGAACCAACGGTTTCCCGCACGGCCTGACAGATAACAGCCTGCTTTTCAGCCGGTGAGGTTGCGTCGATCCGGCTTCGCCAGTTATTCGTTGCACCAACTGACTCCTCATTTTCAAGCGCGGCGAAAATGCGCTCCAGAAAGGGATTTTCCTGCATGCCTCGAAAGAATTGACGCCATTTTCTCCAATCAACCCGAATTGGAATCGCTTGGGCACTTCCCGCACGAAGGAACGATTCAAGTAGCGCCGTCGCTTCACCGGGCGAAATTGCAATTGTTCCCTGCCGGGCAAGGAAATCGGCGACACGCTCGTTGCGCGCGACGAAGCCTTCGCCGCCGAGTACGCCCCAATTCACGCTAAGCGCAGGAAGGCCAAGCGCCTGACGATGGTGCGCCAGGCTGTCGAGAAAGGCGTTCGCCGCACTGTAATTTCCCTGAGCGGGATTACCAAAAATGCTCGAGACAGAAGAGAACATCACAAAGCAATCCAGTTTCATTTCGAGGGTTGCCTGGTGGAGGAGCCATGCGCCATCCGCCTTTGGTCCGAGGACGGTTCGCATGCGTTCGGGTGTGAGCGCCGCGAGCGGGGCGTCGTCGATTACCATCGCAAGATGAAAGAGACCGCGCA
>JBGPNR010000140.1:0-5725 GCA_041487635.1 Candidatus Udaeobacter sp.
ACGGAAAGCCGCGCGGCGTGACCGAAGATTGGTCGAAGAGAAAGACGCTAAGCCAAACCGAGATCGGCCAGACGCTGAAGGAGCGCTGGAATATTACGCCGCCGCAAAATTGTCAGGGGTGCCACCGATGAAACGTGTCTTTCAGCATCCGTCGGAGCCAGTAAACGGAAAGCACTACTGGCGAGGCCTTGGGGAATTGAGCGATACGCCAGAATTCCGCCAATGGTTGGAGCGTGAATTTCCCCAAGGCGTAGCAGAGCTTAACGGCGACGAATGGTCGCGACGCGATTTTGTGAAATTGATGGGGGCGTCAGTGGCGCTGGCGGGAATTGGCCTGACAAGTTGTCGCCGTCCGGAAATGCATCTGGTTCCGTTCACGAAGAGCGTCGAATGGACGATACCCGGAAAATTTCTCTACTACGCCACGGCGATGCCACGACGGACCGGAGCAATTCCGCTGATCGCGACGACCGTGGACGGGCGCCCGATCAAATTGGAAGGTAATCCGTTGCATCCGGCGAGCGGGGGCACGACCGACACATTTGTTCAGGCGTCGGTTCTCGATTTATATGATCCGTCGCGCTCGCAACGCTTCGTTCACAAAGGCAAAACGAGTAATCGCGCCGAGTTTGACGCGTACATTGGAACGCTCCGCAATGCCGCGACTAATCAGCACGGAGACGGTCTCGCTTTCCTGGTCGGCGAAACGCATTCGCCTACACGCGAACGATTGCGCGCTGAACTCGAAAAAACTTTTCCGAGTATGCGCTGGTGCGTTTATGAACCGCTCCTGAGTCAGGAGCAGGCAACTGCTGCGCAACATGCGTTCGGAGCCGGCGCGCGGCTGATTCCGAAATTGGATCGCGCGGATGTAATCCTTGCTTTGGACAATGACTTTCTCGATTGCGGCCAGGGCGACCTCGAATCAGTCCGCGCATTCACCTCGCGGCGAAGAGTGAATTCTTCGAAAGACAGCATGAACCGGCTGTATGTGGTCGAGAATCGCTTCACGCTCACAGGCGCAATGGCGGACCACCGGCTCCGTTGTCCCGCGAGCCAAATCGCCGCGTTCGCGCATGCGCTCGCGCAAAAAATTCTCGGCGGCACAAACGACGCCGGCTTGGGTGCAGTGGTCGGAAATGTACAAACTCCGGCAGGTGGATCGAGTTTCGATGAGCAATGGCTTAGCCAGGCGGCGAATGATCTTCTCGCAAAGCCGGGCGCAAGTTTGGTGCTAACCGGTCCCAGTCAGCCGCTCGCAGTACAATTGCTCGTTTACGCGATCAACGCTGCGCTGAAAAATATCGGCCAGACATTGGTAATCCGGCAGGTTCCGCAGAACCCGCGCACCATCGACATCTCACAACTTGCCTCGGATATAAACGACGGGCACATCAAGCAACTGTTCATTCTTGGCGGTGATCCGGTTTACAATGCAAAGCGCGGTCTGGTGCAGGATCGGCAGACCAATCTGCCGCTTGACTGGGCTGATTTGCAAAAAAAGGTGCCGGAAATTGTGCGACTCGGTTATCACGAGGATGCCACATCGGCGCTAAGTCTCTGGCACGTTCCGCTCGCGCATTATCTGGAATCGTGGGGTGACGCACTTACATCTGGCGGCGATTATTTGTCGATCCAACCAATGATCCTGCCGCTCTTCGGCGGACTTTCGGAAGTTGAACTGCTCAATGCACTGCTCGGCGGCCCAAAAACAGAAGGGCCCGAACTGGTGCGGGAAACTTTCCGCGCGACTAATCCGCCGGGTGATTTTCAAACTGCGTGGTCGCGTTTCCTTCACGACGGCTTTGCCACGAACGTTCAGCCGCGTGATCAAAATTCCTCATTCAATGCAAACGCTGCTGGGTCCCTAGATCAAAGTTCGTGGACATTTCCGTCAGCGCCGACGTCCGATTCGCCGGAGATTGTGCTGACCGCCAGTTATGCAATGGACGACGGTCGCTACGCGAATAACGGCTGGCTTCAGGAATTGCCCGATCCAATCACGAAACTGACGTGGGACAATGCCGCCCTCATGAGCCCCGGTTTCGCGAAAGCGCTCGGGGTCAGTACGGGCGAGCTTGTGCAAATCACAATCACAGAACGAGGCCCTGCCGCGGGACCGGTCATACGCGAGCTGGTCATCGCGGCACTTGTGTCACCCGGCCACGCTGACAATTCGATCACAGTTCCACTAGGCTACGGGCGGAAAATGCCAGAATTCTACGAACTGCCGTATGCGGGCGGAGCGCTGAAAGAAAGACCGGGAATCGCAGAGCAGTCCGGCTTCAACGGCTACTTCTTGCGTACAGCGGCAAATCCGTGTTTCGCCATCGCTGGTGGGAAAGGAATTGAGAGTGTGAAAGTGACCAAAGTCGGTCGCACTTATCCGTTCTCGATCACGCAGGAACAGTTCAGCATCGAAGGCCGCGGTCTGATTAGGGAAGCAACGCTCGAAGGCTATCGCGCAAATAACGAGTTCGCGAAGAAGGTTCCGGGCGAAGAGGAACTACCGCACCCGCCGCCGAGTATTTATTCGCATCCGCCTCTCGACGCGCCGCAGCAATGGGGAATGTCGATCGATCTGAATGTTTGCACCGGGTGCAGCGCATGTGTGATCGCCTGCCAGGCCGAAAACAACGTCCCCGTCGTGGGTAAGTTACAAGTAGCGCATGGCCGCATCATGCACTGGCTTCGTATTGACCGCTATTACGCCAGCCGGAAACCATACAACCAGGATCGTGGTGATTGGCCAGAGAACCCGGAAGTGGTCCATCAACCGATGCCGTGCCAGCATTGCGAGAATGCGCCGTGCGAGACCGTTTGCCCCGTAAACGCGACGATTCACAGTGAGGACGGCCTCAACGTTATGGTTTACAACCGCTGCGTCGGCACGCGCTATTGCTCCAACAACTGTCCGTTCAAGGTACGCCGGTTCAATTATTTCGATTACAATCAGCGACCGGTCGGCAAGAGAAAAGTCGCAGGAGCTCTCAGCATCTACGAAGAATATTTCGCGCCGCTCACGACTAAAGGCGCGCCTGACATCATCAAGATGCTGAAAAATCCAAACGTGACCGTGCGCATGCGCGGCGTGATGGAGAAATGCACCTTCTGCGTGCAACGTATCGAAGAAGCAAAAATTGCGGCGATCGCGCGTGCAGGCGCGTCTGCAGATAAGCTGATCCCGCGCGATTCGTTTACCACAGCATGCGCACAAGCCTGTCCTACAGGCGCGATTATTTTTGGCAACATCAAGGATCCGGAAAGCCGCGTTTCAAGAATGAAAGGGCAGGACCGCAATTATCGCTTGCTTGATTATTTGAATGTCGTTGCGCGAACGAGTTATCTGGCGCGCATCCGCAACCCCAATCCAAAGATGCCGGACGCACAGAACATCGGCGTCGCAAGCTTGGTGGAGAAGGTACCGGAATGATGAATTTTCGATTTTCGATTTTCCCTTGTTGCGATCGGGGTCCTCACTGTTGTGTCATCCTGAGCGGAGCGAAGGACCTCGCAGCGACTGCGAGAGGCACACAGGTGTTTCGCGTGTGCTCAATCACCCAGCGCGAGGTCCCTCGTCGTCTGCGCGGCTCGGGATGACTGCAAATTAGAATTATGGATGCAGCACCAACAGCACCAGAAATCAAGGAAGCGGAGCGACAGATCGCAAGGGCGCCGCTTGTCTTAAACCGGCGCAATTTCAGTTGGCTGACCGAGCGCATTTCGGGTGTCGTGGAACAACCAGCCCCGCGCTGGTGGTGGGTGGCGTTCACCATCACCGCGAGTGCCGCGACGTTCGGTCTCTTTTGTCTTGGCTATCAAATTTCCACGGGTGTCGGCACCTGGGGAAACAACATCCCGGTTGGCTGGGCCTGGGACATCACCAACTTCGTTTTTTGGATCGGTATCGGACACGCGGGCACTTTGATCTCCGCCATCTTGTTTTTACTCCGGCAAAAATGGCGTACTTCGATCAACCGCTCCGCGGAGGCGATGACGCTCTTTGCCGTCATTTGCGCCGCGATTTTCCCGGGAGTCCATGTGGGGCGTGTCTGGATGGCGTGGTATCTGGCGCCGGTCCCAAACAACTGGGCGATTTGGCCAAACTTCCGCAGCGCGCTGATGTGGGACGTGTTTGCGGTGTCGACCTACTTCACGGTGTCAGTCCTATTTTGGTACACCGGTTTGGTCCCCGATCTGGCGACGCTGCGCGATCGAGCTAGGACAAAAATCAGAAAGTTTCTCTTCGGGATTTTCGCCCTTGGCTGGCGCGGTTCGAACCGGCACTGGCGCCATTACGAAATGGCTTACCTGCTCCTGGCCGGTCTCTCGACCCCGCTCGTTCTCTCTGTGCACAGCGTTGTGTCTTTCGATTTCGCTACGTCGGTCTTGCCCACCTGGCACAGCACGATTTTCCCGCCGTACTTTGTCGCGGGCGCGATCTTTGGCGGCTTTGCCATGGTGCTGACGTTGCTGATTCCAGCGCGTGCGATCTTCAAGCTGTACGATGTCATTACGCCGCAGCACATCGACAAAATGGCAAAAATCATTTTGCTAACGGGTTCGTTCGTTGGCTACGCCTACACGATGGAATTTTTCGTGGCGTGGTATAGCGGCAATTCCTACGAGCGGTTCGCGTTTTGGAACCGCGTGTTTGGTCCTTACTGGTGGTACTGGTGGTTCGGCATGCTTTTCTGCAATTGCCTCTCACCACAACTTTTCTGGTTTAGATGGTGCCGCCGCAACATCCTTGTCGTGTTTTTTGTCGCCATGTGCGTCAACGCCGGGATGTGGTTCGAGCGCTTTATCATTATCGCCGGTGGATTGCACCGGGATTTTCTTCCATCCTCGTGGCGCCTGTTTATCCCGACGTGGGTCGACATCTGGACATACATTGGGACGCTCGGAATTTTCACTTCGCTGTTCCTGCTTTTCATCCGATTCCTGCCGATGATCGCGATGTCGGAAGTGAAGACCGCAATACCTGAAGCGGACCCGCATTACGGCGAGTCTACTGGAATTCAGTCGGTGTCACCCGGTGGAAAGGAGCGCACACGATGATGCGGACACCTGCAGGCCACAAAGTTTATGCCATGGCTGCGGAGTACCGGAGCGCGGCTGCGCTTTACGAAGCGGCCAAGCGCGTTCGCGACGCAGGTTTTCGGCGCTGGGACGTTTATTCTCCGTTCCCGATTCATGGAATGGACGATGCGATGGGACTAGGAAAATCGTGGCTGAGCGGTTGGGTTTTATTTGGCGGAGTTTCGGGCCTTCTTACCGCCGCGATTGTCGAATTTGGCCCGTCGTGGGGTCTGTATCGCCTCGATGTGCACGGTAAGCCCTGGAATTTTTGGACCGTGCCCGCGTTCTTCCCGATCATGTTCGAGTTGACCGTGCTCTTCGGCGCGTTCGCTGCCTTTTTTGCCTGGCAAGGCATGAATGGGTTACCGCGCTGGTATCATCCCATGTTCAATTGGGAACGATTCAGCCGCGTAACCAACGACGGATTTTTCCTGGCGATTGAAGCGCGCGATCCGCGATTTACCGAGGTCGGCGTGCGCGAGTTGCTGGAAGAAACCGGCGGAGAACACATCACCGTCGTCCACGAGGACTAAACATGTTGCGCGGATTTTTCGTGATTTTTCTTCTGTGCACTATCGCGATTCTCGCGGTGTTCGGGTTTCGTGGACAAGTAAGCACCGCGCCACCGCTGGAGCTTTTTCCA